>JBCCVK010000019.1:0-13281 GCA_039195495.1 Pseudomonadota bacterium | reverse complement strand
CGCGTGGCCCCTTATCTTTGGCCCAAGGGCAATTCAGGCTTTCGTCTGCGCGTGGTGGCGGCCGTCACCATGCTGGTACTCGCCAAGGTGGTGAATGTCGGCATGCCCTTCTTGTACAAGGGGGCCGTGGACGCCCTGGCGGGCGAAGGGAACACCGTCGCCTGGATGCTGGCAATTGGCGCCGTCGGCTTGACCTTGGCCTATGGCGCGGCGCGGCTGATGAATGTCGGCTTTCAGCAGTTGCGCTATGTGATCTTTGCCCGCGTCGCCCAGCGCGCCCTGCGCAAGCTGGCCTTGCAAACCTTTCGCCATATCCACGCGCTGTCGATGCGCTATCACATCGCGCGCAAGACCGGCGGCCTTTCCCGCATCATCGAACGCGGCGTGAAGGGGGTGGAGTTTCTTCTGCGTTTCCTGCTTTTCTCCATCGGTCCGCTGGTGCTCGAGCTGTTCTTTATCGCCATCGTGCTGTGGGTCGCGTTCGATGTCCGTTATCTGGCCGTGGTCGTCGGCACCATCGGTCTGTATATATGGTTCACCTTCGCGGTGACTGAATGGCGGGTGAAGATCCGCAAGATCATGAACGATCAGGATGTCGATGCCAATCAGAAGGCGATCGACAGCTTGCTGAATTTCGAGACGGTCAAGTATTTCGGTGCCGAGAATCGCGAAGCCGAACGATATGACCGCGCCATGGAAGGCTACGAGGCGGCGGCGCTCAAGACCTCGTATTCGCTGGCCTTCCTCAATTTCGGACAATCGCTGCTGATCACGGGCGGTCTGGTCGCCGTCATGATCATGGCCGCCATCGGGGTGGACAAGGGCGAGTTGACCGTGGGTGATTTCGTCATGGTCAACGCCTACATGATCCAGATCACCATGCCGTTGAACTTTCTCGGCACCGTGTATCGGGAAATCCGGCAGGCCCTGATCGACATGGGCGAGATGTTCGAACTTCTGGATCAGCCGGCCGAGGTCCGCGACAAGCCCGGCGCACCCGCGCTGAGGATTTCGGAGGGGCAGATCATCTTCGACGACGTCATCTTCGGCTACGAGGCGGCACGGCCGATCCTTACGGGCTTGTCGATGACCGTCGAACCGGGGCAGACCGTCGCCATCGTCGGCCCGTCAGGATCCGGTAAATCAACGATCGGACGGCTTTTGTTCCGCTTCTACGACGTGACCGGCGGTGCGTTGCGCATCGATGGGCAGGATGTACGCGACGTCACGCAGCAAAGCCTGCATGCCCAGATCGGCGTGGTGCCGCAGGACACGGTGCTGTTCAACGATACGATCCATTACAATATCGCCTATGGTCGCCCCAGCGCCACCCGGGATGAACTGGAAGCGGCGGCACGTGCCGCGAAAATTCACGACTTTATCCAATCTCTGCCCGCGGGATACGATACCCAAGTGGGCGAGCGTGGGCTGAAGCTGTCGGGCGGCGAGAAACAGCGTGTCGGGATTGCCCGCACATTGCTGAAAAATCCGCCGATCCTGCTTTTGGACGAAGCGACCTCGGCGCTGGATGTCGAGACCGAGCGCGACATTCAGGACGCCCTGCGCGAGATGGGGCAGGGTCGCACGGTTCTCACCATCGCGCATCGGTTGTCGACCATCGCGGATGCCGATCTGATCGTGGTCCTGGAGAAAGGCGGTGTGGTCGAGCGCGGGACCCATGAGGCTCTTCTGGCCCTTCAAGGGCGTTACGCGGCACTGTGGCGGCGGCAACTGTCCGAAATCGGCGACGGCGAGAAGGCGGTGCTGGCCTCTTGAAAATGTCTATCGATCCGTGTCTCGATGGCGCGTCACCGGCGCCGTCGGTCCCGGACGACGGCGCCGCCGCGTCACTCCGCGGCGCGAAGTGGCGGATACGGCATTTCGGCGCCGTCATCCTCTATCGTTTCCACGTATTGCGGGCCGGGATCGAGCGTCTTTTCCGCCTTCGCGGCGTTTTCCCCTGTCGCTTCCCGGGCGTCGATGTCGTTTAGATCGTCGAAGATCAGCTCGGGCGATTTCACCTTGGACGCCGCACGCCTCAGGCGCATGTCGGCACGAACCATGCGGGCATGCGCACCCACGCCACCCGCCTGCATGATCCGGCCGATGCCGTAGACGCCTTTCGACAGCCAGACCCGTAGCGCCAGCATCGCTGGCGTGAAGATCAGCGTCAGAACCGTCGCGATTCCAAGCCCGAAGACGACGGCCGTGGCAAGTTGTTTCCACCACAGCGCCGTCGGGCTGTCGATGGACGACCCGCCGCGGAGGAAATCGAGCGACAGACCGATCATCATCGGCGCCAGACCGGCCATGGTCGTGATGGTGGTCAACAGAACCGGCCGTATCCGCACCTCGGCGGTTCGGACAATCGCCTCCAGCCGTGGCATATGGCGACTGTATTCCTGATAGGTATCGATCAGAACGATGTTGTTGTTCACCACGATCCCGGCCAACGCCACGATCCCCGTACCCGTCATGATGATCGAAAAGGGCTGTTCCCAGACGATCATCCCGATCAGCACCCCGGTCGTGGACAGCACGACCGCAAGCAGCACGAGGACGGAGTTGTAGAACGAGTTGAATTGCGCCAGCAGGATCACGAACATCAATCCCAGCGCACCTGCGAAGGCGGATTGCAGGAATGCCTGACTTTCGGCCTGTTCCTGCTGATCGCCGGTCCACTCGAAGCTGATGCCGGCGGGCAGGGTGCCCTCTTTCTCCAGCTCTCGGGTGATCAGGGCGATGCGTTCGTTCGCGTTGACCGGCGCGACGGTGAGATCCTGGCGCGCTCCGAGCGCGGCGATTTCGGTGTCCGGCGCCAGCCACACGACATCGTAACCGATGTCGCCGAGAACGTAAGCGGCCTCCCCCTCCGCGTCCGCGGCGCGTCCTTTGAGGACGGCGACCATTTCCTGCGCGGTGTCCGTCGCGTTTTCCGGCGCGAGGCCGATGAGATCGGAAAGTACGTCCGCCTTGACGTCGTAATAGCGCGATTGATCGATCCGGTTGATCTGCGCCAGTTTTCTGACCGGCTCCCGGGTGATGAAGTTCGACAGCGGCACCAGCCCGTCGTTGGTGCGCACCTTCAAACTGTCCAGCGTGCTCAGAACCCGGTCCCCTTCCGGTAGACGCACGCGGATCTCGATTTCCTCGTCCGAACTGTCGACGCGCATCTCATCCAGCAGAATGCCGCGCGTCACCAGTTGCACCATTCCCCCGACGAGCGCCACGTCGGCCCCGTAACGGCCGGCCTTTTCCACATCGACGTCGATCTGCCAATCGATGCCGGGCAGGGGGGTCGTGTCTTCGACGTCCACCAGGCCGGGGACCGTTCTGAAATACGCCGCCATCTCGTGCGCGGTCCGTTCGATCAGGTCCCGATCCGCGCCCTTCAGGCGCAGATGCACGGGCTTGCCCGAGGACGGACCGCGGTCCGCCGAGAGGATCTCGATGTTCACTCCCGGCAGCGTCTCCAACTGCGTCTGCAGGCGATCCAGGATCCGGTCCCCGTCGTAATCGGGATTCGAGACCGACAACGGAATGAAGTCGGGCCATAAGGAGAACGGACCACCCCCCACATATCGGGTCAGGCTCGGCCGTTCCTCCCACGGGATCAGTTCGAGTTGCATCTGGCCCACCGCGTCCAGAGGGGCCAGAACACCCCCGGTGTTCTGATTCAAGCCGCCCGCGCCGGCGAAGGCGAAGACGGACTGCACCCCGGGATCCTTCAGCACGATCTCCTCGGCTTGCCGCAGCAGCGCGTCCTTTTCGAGCAGACTCAGATTGCCGCGGGCCTTGACGTAGACGATGGCCTGTTCGGGTTCGGATTCGACGAAGAACTCGACGCCACGGTTGTTGCTTCCATAATAGGCGAACGTCGAGACCACGACGAACCCGACGGCAAAGATGGCCACCAACGGCATCACCGGATTGCCGACGATGAGGTTGACGACGTGACCGAACGCGCTGCGGCGATATCCGGCCTGTACCCGCCGCGCGCGGCGTTCCAGCTTGGCGGCGCCCAACGTGACGGAAGCGATCATCGCCGCCAGCACGAACAGGATGGCGCCGGGAACCGACCATACCAGACCCGGGGCGGCGGGCAGAATGTCCGCCGGGATCAGATAGGCCGGGTTCAGCGTCTGCATGGCCGCGGCAAACAGCAATCCCATCGACGCAAGCGCCAGAACCGCGTTCACGACCCACGGGAACGCACGCTTCAGAAAGGCCGAACCACGTTCGAAGCCGCGCGATATCCGGCCCGCGACTCCGCCCATGACAGGCAGGTAGATCAGCGCCACGACCAACGAGGCCGACAGGACGAAGATCAGCGTCACCGGCAGCATCCCCATGAACTCGCCCGGCACGCCGGGCCAGAACAGCATCGGCAGAAAAGCGCAGAGCGTCGTCGCGGTCGAACTGACGATCGGCCAGAACATGCGTTTGGCCGCCTCGGCAAAGGCGCGCATCGGACCGGATCCTTCCCGGATGCGCCGGTCGGCGTATTCCACGACCACGATGGCGCCGTCCACCAGCATTCCCACGGCAAGGATGAGACCGAACATCACGATGTTCGAAATGGTGATGCCCATCATCGCCAGCAGGGCGAAACATAAAAGAAACGAGGTCGGAATCGCGAATCCCACGAGCAGCGCCGAGCGTGTCCCAAGGGCGGCCAGAACAACGATCATCACCAGCGCGATCGCGGTCATGACCGAGCCTTCGAGCTGACTGACCATCGAGCCGACGACGCGGGATTGGTCCAGCGAGGTGCCGACGGTAATGGCGTCCCGCAGCTCCTGAGGCCATTTGGCCGTTTCGGCTTCGAGGGTTGCGCGTACCAGGGCAACGGTGTCGATGATGTTGAAGCCCTTGCGCTTGACCACCTGCAACGCCACCGTCGGCTCTCCGTTGAAGCGTGCGGTGCCGACGCGGTCTTCGAATGCCAGCCGGATCGTCGCCAGGTCGCCCAGCGTGATCACCCGGTCACCGCTGGTCTTGACCGGCAGGTTGCGGACATCCGTCGCATCGTCGAAGGACGAGGGGATCTTGACCGAGAACGCGCCTGCTTCGGTTTCGATCTCACCGGCGGCGACCAGCAGGTTGTTGCTGGTCGCGACATTGATCAACTCACCGGCGGTGACGTTATAGGTCTCGAGCCGCAGCGGATCGATTACGACCTCCAGCATCTCGTCGCGATGTCCGGCAAGCGCCGCCTCCAGCACCGGCTCCAGTCCTTCGATCGCATCCTGCAGATCCTTGGCCATCCGCAGCAATGTCCGTTCCGGCACGTTCCCGGTCAGATTGACGACGAGGATCGGGAATTCCGAAAAATTAATCTCGTTGATCGAATATTTCTCGGCGCCCGCGGGGAATTCCGCTTCGACCGTGTTCATCCGGTCGCGCACATCCGCCAGAATCTTGGTCTTGTCCCAGCCGAATTCGAATTCGAGCGTGAGCCCGGCATACCCTTCGGCCGCCGTCCCGCCCATGGTTTTCAGGCCGTCGAGATCGCTCATCTCGGTTTCCATCGGCTTGATCAGCAGTTTCTCGCTGTCTTCCGCCGAGATGCCCGGGAAAGGCACCGAGATGAACAAGGCCGGGATTTCGATATCCGGCTCACCTTCCTTTGGAAGCGTGATATAGGATGCCGTACCTGCGATAACCGAGAGCGCGATGAACGCGAGAACCATTCGCGCGCGCGATGCGGCCCAGTCGACCAGTCCGGTCATTGTGCGGCCTCCCTATAAGTGATGTCGACGGCGACGCCGTCGGATACGAATTCCTGTCCAACCACGATCACGTCGGATTGCGCGGCCAGTCCGGTTACCCAGACACCTTCATTGGTATCGCGCAGGATGTCGACGGTTCTGAACATCGCCTGCCCCCGATCCGAGACCACGCGCACACCGAGAAGACCTTCATCGTTCAGCGTAAGGGCCGATTGCGGCAGCCGGTGAGCCGTCTCACCCGCGGACCGGATCATGATTTCGGCCGTCTGGCCGTCTCGAATCGACAGATCCGCGTTGTCGACCTGAATCTCGACGCGAAAGGTGCGGGTGGTTTCGTCGGCTGAACGCGACAGGAAAGTCACACGACCCTGAACCTCGTGCCCTGAAGCCAGTCGGCCCCCGGCGACGGCGCCGACCGCGACGCGGCTCACCTCGGTTTCCGACACGAACCCCACCATCTTCATCGGATTCAACTGGATCACCGTGGCGCAGAGCGAACCGGGTTGCAACAGGCTGCCCAGTTCGGCGGTGTCCGTCTCGAGCAGACCGCTGAAAGGCGCCTCGACCGTCAGACGTGCGATATCCGTTTCCGCGCTGGCCACGGCGACCTCGGCGGTTTGCATGCCGGAACGCGCGGTCTCGATACCGGCCGCGGCCGCGGCGACGCCCGATTTGGCCGCTTGCAACGTCGAGCGCGCGGCCTCAAGTCCCGCCTTGGCACTCTCGCGTGCCGCAGTGGCGGACTTGACCCGTGTTTCCGATGCGAAGCCATCCTCGGACAGTTTGACCGCAGCCACATAATTGATTTCGGCTTCGTCAACGCGGGCTTGCGCCTCCAGCAGTCTCGCCTCGGCCTCGGTGACACGGGCCTGCGCCTCGGGCAGCCGCGCGCGCGCCTCGGCAAGGCGCGCTTCGGCTTGGGCGAGGGTTTCGAACCGGGTGCCCGGGTCGATCTCGCATATGATCTGACCTTTCTCCACGAAACTGCCGGCGCGGATCGGTTCGCGGACGATCAGCCCCGTGGTCTCGGCCTGTACCGCCACCTGGCGTGCCGCTTCGGTACGGCCGCGCAACACCACCGCGTTGTCGATCCTTTGTTCCTGCGAGCGCAGGGCCACCACCGAAACGCGGCGTTCGCCCCCGTTCGTGTCGCCGGCGGTTCGGGGGGCGGCGTTCGGGGTCTCGGTCCGTGTCTCGATTCCGGTCTCGGTCTGGCCGTTCCGCGCAAGCGACAACAGCAGATCCCGTTCGAACACCACCCCGTACAGAACGACGACCACCAGAACTGCGATCAACAGGGGAAAGATGCGCATGATTGATCTCCAGCTGCGATAGATAATCGGGAGGCGGCGATTCCACTCATCCGGCGGTGCTGCGTCCCTATAGTGTACTTACGCTGAACTGACCAGTTCAGATTATTATTTTCTGTGCCGCGCGGCAATATTCGATGCCTTCACCCGCCGCCACGGCTCTTGGCGCGCTTGTCAAACCACGGTATGAGAGGCGAAATCAAGCGGAGAGCACAGGTGAGCGATACCGACAGCTTTATCGAGGAGGTCAAGGAAGAGGTTCGCCGCGATCGCCTCTTCGGTCTGATGCGCCGGTATGGATGGATCGCGGTCTTGCTGATCGCGCTGCTCGTCGGAGGGGCGTCGTGGAACGAGATATCCAAGGCGAAGTTTCGCAATCAGGCGCAAGCCTTCGGCGACGCGCTGCTGGCGGCGACGGAGGCCGAGGATCCGGGCGCCGCTTTTTCCGGTATCGAGGCCGAAGATGCACAAGCCGTTCTCGCCCGTCTTCTCGCCGCGCAATTCGCGGACGGCGAGACCATGACGCTCCTGCAGGCGCTTGCCGAGGTTGAGGACATCGCCCCGATCTATCGCGATCTGGCGGCGCTGAAACTGGTGATCGCAGAAGGGACGTCGACCCGGGCCGAGGATCGCCTGGCTCGATTGGACGCTCTCGCCGTTCCGGGCGGCGCGTTCCGGGTTCTGGCGCTGGAGCAGCGGGCGCTGATCCTGGCCGAACAGGGCGACAGGGACGGTGCCGTCGAGATTTTGCAGTCGCTGCGCCTGGATCGAGACGCATCGGCGGACTTGCGCTGGCGGGCATCGCAGTTGATTGTGGCATTGCAGGGCGAGATGGACCCGGCCTGAGGCCGGTTCGCGCAGCGCCGTGCGCAAAGAGGCAGGGGCGGAAGACAAAGGGGACGGGCGTGAAACTGTGTCGAAATCTGGGATGTCTGGCATTGCTTGCCGTGCTGGGTGCCTGTGGGCAACGTGAGGCCGTTCTCGAAGGACAGCGCTTCGATGTGCGCACTCCCTTGATCGAAACCCTCCCGAACGAAGACGGCGTCATCCCCGCGCTTCAACCTCGAGAAGCGGCGGCCGAGGTGCCCGGGCTGGCCTTGCCCGATGCGCGCAATCACAAATCCTGGACCCATCGCGGCGGCACCGCCCGCCACGCGATCCGGCATCCGCGTCTGTCCGCGTCGCCAAGCCCGATTTGGTCCGCCGATATCGGCGCGGGAGCCGGCCGCACGTTTCGCGTCACCGCCGATCCGGTCGTTGCCTCCGGCCGTATCTTCACGCTGGACGCCAAGGCGCGCGTGATGGCGCACGATGTCGATCGCGGAACTCCGATTTGGTCGGCCGACCTGACGCCGGCCTCCGACAGGGAAGGCGACGCGTCGGGGGGCGGTCTGGCCATCGGTGACGGTGTCTTGTTCGTCACCACGGGGTTCGGAGATTTGACCGCGTTCGACGCGGCTTCGGGCAGACGCCTTTGGCGTCAGGAACTCGACGCTGTCGCGGCGGGCGCCCCTACGGTCGCCGGCGGCCTCGTCTACACGGTGTCGCGCAACGGACAGGCCTGGGCGATCGACACCGCGAATGGCCGCATAAAGTGGACCCTGCGCGGCCTTCCCGGGGTTTCCGTGCGCGCTGGCGGCGCCGGACCCGCGATCACCGATCGGCTGGCCGTTTTTCCCTTCGGATCGGGTGAGTTGATCGCCGCGCTTCGGCAGAGCGGCATTCGGGTGTGGTCGGCTTCGGTCTCGGGCACGCGGCGCGGCCGCGCCTATGCGGGCCTGAACGACATCTCCGCCGATCCCGTGGTGGATGACGGTGTCATTTACGCGGGCAATCCGTCGGGTCGCGTGGTGGCCATCGACGCCGCGAGCGGCGCCCGGCTCTGGACGGCGACCGAAGGCGCGGTCAGCCCGGTCTGGCCCGTCGGCAATTCGGTTTTTCTGGTTTCCGATCAGAATCGACTGGTGCGTCTCGATGCCGCCACGGGTACGGTGATCTGGTCGCGGGCCCTGCCGCTGTTTCGAAATGAGCGGGTTCGGCGCCGCAAGGCGATCTTTGCCCATTACGGTCCGGTCCTGGCGGGGGGCAGGCTGTGGGTCGCCTCCGATGACGGTCTGCTGCGTTCCTTCGATCCGGTTACCGGGGCCGAGGCCGGATCGATCGGATTGCGCGGCGGTGCGGCCTCGAATCCGATCGTGGTGAACGATACGATGTACCTCGTTACCAAGCTCGGTCGATTGGTCGCCTATCGCTGAAACATGACGGAAGGTGTCTCGTGTGCGCTTGCGGCGCAAGCGGCGCGGAATCCGGGTTTGGGGGCACCGGGATGAGCTTTACCCTTGCTATCGTGGGCCGCCCGAACGTGGGCAAGTCCACCCTGTTCAACCGGCTGGTCGGCCGACGTCTGGCGCTGGTCGACGACCGGCCGGGCGTGACGCGCGATTTGCGCGAAGGGGCCGCACGGCTGGGCGATCTGCGTTTCACCGTGCTCGACACCGCGGGTTTCGAGGAGGCCGGCGACGATGATCTGAGCGGGCGCATGCGCCGTCTGACCGAATATGCGGTCGAGATGGCCGACGCCTGTCTTTTCATGATCGACGCGCGTGTCGGGGTCACGTCCGCCGACAAGGCGTTCGCCGAAATCGTGCGCAAGAAGAACGCCCGCGTGATCCTGGCGGCCAACAAAGCGGAGGGCCGGGCGGGCAAAGACGGGATTTTCGAAGCGTATGACCTGGGTCTGGGTGATCCGGTCAGCCTTTCGGCCGAACATGGCGAAGGTCTGGACGATCTTATGAGGGCATTGACGCCGATGGTCGACGCCCTGGCCGAGACATCCGGCGACATCCCGTCCGCGACCGAGGCCGCGCTTGAAGGGCCCGGCGAGGAAAGCGTTCATGTTCCGATCGCAAAGCGCCCTTTGCAGATCGCCGTCGTCGGCCGTCCGAACGCCGGCAAATCCACGCTCGTCAATCGGATCGTCGGCGAGGATCGTTTGCTGACCGGTCCCGAAGCGGGGATCACCCGCGATGCGATTGCGCTCGACACCATCTGGGGCGGGGTGCCGATGCGTATCTTCGATACGGCGGGGATGCGCAAGAAAGCCCGAATCCAGGACAAGCTGGAAAGGCTCGGTGTCGGCGATGGCTTGCGCGCGGTAAAATTCGCCGAGGTCGTAATCGTTCTGCTCGATGTCGAAATCCCTTTTGAACAACAGGATCTGCGCATCGCCGATCTGGCCGAGCGCGAAGGCCGCGCCGTCGTGGTGGCCGTGAATAAATGGGACACGCAGAAAGACAGACCCTTGCGGCTAAGGGAACTGAACGAGGCGTTCGAGCGTCTGCTGCCGCGGCTGCGCGGCGCGGCGCTGGTCGCCGTGTCGGCCCGGACCGGGCAAGGACTTGAACGGTTGCGGCAGGCGGTAATGAAGGCCCATGAGATTTGGAATCGCCGCGTGCCCACCGCCCGGCTCAACCGCTGGCTTGTCGAGGCGCTGAAGCAGCACCCGCCGCCCGCGCCGGGCGGCCGGCGCATCAAGTTACGCTACATGACGCAGGCCAGGACTCGACCGCCGGGATTCGTGGTAATGTGTTCGCATCCCGATGGTCTGCCCGACAGTTACGCCCGCTATCTCGTCAACGGGCTGCGGGAGGATTTCGACATGCCCGGCACCCCGATCCGATTGTGGTTCCGCTGGCAGGGGGAGCAGAATCCCTACAGGGAAAAGAAGAAGCCCGGACCGTCGCGCCTGCGTAAGCATTTGGATAAAAAGAAAGGGTCACATCCTTGATCGACGCAGAAAAGACCCGACCAGGCCGCATGAGGTGAAAACCACGGCCCGGCCCATCGCCACCTTGTCTTCGTGGAGCGGCAAATCCGGCGGACGTATCCCGCCTGGAACGCCCGCCGGAACCGCAGCCGGGATATCGGAACTCCCTCGATGCCGGACCTTCAGAAAACCGATCGGGCCGAAGAACGGCGCCCCGTCGTTCGAAACCTCCAGCCCGGGCGCGATGCCCGGCGGTCGCCCGCGATCGTCTCGGATACGCAAGCGTCCCTTCCGCGTCTTCAGCGCCCGTGTCGAAAGAGGCGCGGATCGGCACCGCCCGCGCGTTGATGTCGACTGTCCCGCTTGGGGGTGGCTCTTCGGGCATGAAACGGCCGCAGTTCTGGTCTATGCTGGGCATGCAACCGACGCATGGGAAACGCCAGAATGAAACGTTCGCACATCAATCGGATCATGTCGACGGCGAAGGAGATGATTCGTGGTCACGGCTTCGCCTTACCGTCTTTCGCCTATTGGACGCCGGAAGAATTCAGAGCCAACGCGGACAGGGCGGGCCGGATCGTCACCGCGCGTATGGGATGGGACGTCACCGATTACGGACAGGGGAATTTCGATGCCTTGGGATTGTTTCTGTTCACGCTCCGTAACGGTGAACGCGCCGACCTGCGCCGCGGCGGCGGCATGTGCTATGCCGAGAAGCTGCTCATCTCGCGGCAGGACCAGGTCAGCCCGATGCATACCCATGTCATCAAGGCCGAGGATATCATAAACCGAGGCGGGGCGACCCTGGTGATCGAACTTTACGGCTCGAACGATCGCGGCGGCTTTGCGGCGGATCGCGGCGGCTCGGTACGCTGTGACGGGATTGAACGGTCCTATGGGCCTGGCGAGAAGTTGAAACTCGCGCCCGGGGAAAGTGTGACCCTGATGCCCGGGGACTGGCATGCCTTCTGGGGGGAGGGAGGGGATGTGCTGATCGGTGAAGTCTCGACCGTGAACGACGATTTGACCGATAACGTATTTCGCGATCCCATCGGCAGATTTTCCGCCGTCGACGAGGACGAGGCGCCCATGCATCTGCTGGTCAGCGATTACGATACGTGGCTGTCGAGGGATTGAATTCGTCATGCGCCTCGGACGGTTGCGGTTCGCGCTCTTGATCCTGGCGGGCCTGTCGGCGGCGGCGGCGCGTTGGGATGTGTCGGGGATGCCTCGCAACGCGAATTCATCGCGCGGCTCGAACAGCCGAGCGCGGATGAACGCGACGCGGTGACGCCCCTGCCGCGGCGTCGAACGGTCGGGACCGTCTTCGATCCCGGAAACCTCGACGAGGCGCCGATCACGGTCTGAATCGATCTCCATTCCGCGGAAGGCCGGGACGCATCCCGCGACCGGCGGATCGCCGGCTCCGATTGGTCCGACGCGCCGACCTTGCCCCGTATCGTGGTTTCATCGCGGGGAGTGCCGCGCGCGACGTCCGGGATATCCTGCGGACGGCTTCCCGACGCCGGGCGGCGTCACCGCCCCCGTCACGCTGGAGTTCGATGTCGCCGTCGAAGGACGGCGGGCGGTCGCGACCCGCGGAACCATGCCGGATCGTCAAGGCTTTCGACGGGGCGCAGCGGCGGAAGCGGACCGGTCGAAGCCCCGGCGCCGGTTCGATTGCGTCTCGTCGCGCGGCGTTCATGCGATTGACGCGTCAGACATCCCGCTCCATTCGGAAATTGACGATTTTCACCTTCCGCCTCTCGACGACCTGCTCGGCCTGCTCGCGCCAGCCGTGTTTCAGGAAGAAACGGCGGGCCAGGTGGCTGGCTTCGGTGGTCAGCCGTTCCAGGCGCAGATCCTGCGCAATAAACAAAATCCCTTCATGCAACCTGGAGGCGATCCCGCGGCCCATTTCGGAAGGGTGGACATACGCCAGGTCCAGATGCCCATCCCAACCCAAGGTCATGAAGCCGCGTGGGCCGATATCGCTGTCGGCCACGATCGTGAGTTGATCGGTCAGCCGGTCGGGCCAGACTGGCGATGGTGTGGGCGAGGGCGCCCAGGCTTGCCTTTCCTCGATGGAATAGAATGCCGTCGTCCCGCCATGGACGGCGGCGTGGAAAATGGTGAACAGCTCTTCGGCATCCTCCCGCGTGGCATAGCGCAGCCAGATCATGTCACCGCTTTGCGGATTTGATATGCGGGGTCGTCCCAAAGACGATTGGCCATGATGTCCGCAAGGCGTTCAACGGCACGCGCCACGTCCTCGGGGCTGATATAAAGCGGCGCGAAACCGAAACGGATGATGTCGGGGGCGCGGAAATCACCGATCACGTTCCGGGCGATCAATGCTTGCATCACCGCATAGCCGGACGCATGGCGGAACGAGACCTGGCTGCCGCGCTGCGCGGGATCGCGCGGCGAGACGAGGATCAGTTCAGGGCAAGCCGCTTCGACGCCGGCGATG
>JBCCVK010000018.1:0-13281 GCA_039195495.1 Pseudomonadota bacterium | reverse complement strand
GGCGGGTAAGATACGATCACCCGCCACCCGCCAAACACCCCCATGGCCAAACACGACGAAATCCAGGTCAACCGGATCAAGGAGATCACCTGCACCGCGTGCAAACTGGTGATCGATATCACGCCGTACAAGCCCCTGGCCAAGGAGCACTGCCCGGAGTGTTCCGCCTCGTTCCAGGTGCCCGGGCAGATCGGGCAGTACGTCCTCTTTAAGCGCATCGCGGCCGGGGCGATGGGGTCGGTCTACACCGCCTACGACGAGGTCCTCGCCCGGCAGGTCGCGCTGAAGATCGTCTCCGCCCCGCCCTCGAAAGACGACGACCTCTACCAGGGCGCGCTCCGCGAGGCCCGGGTCCAGGCGTCGATCAACCACCCCAACGTCGCGCAGGTCTACGCCATGTCCGAGGACATGGGCCAGCC
Source organism: Pseudomonadota bacterium (assembly GCA_039195495.1). Lineage (GTDB taxonomy): Bacteria > Pseudomonadota > Alphaproteobacteria > Rhodobacterales > Rhodobacteraceae > JBCCVK01. The sequence continues at coordinate 12,862 of JBCCVK010000018.1, read as the reverse complement.
CTACATCATCATGGAACTCATCGACGGCGGCAGCGTGCTCGACCTCATCCGCGCGTCAGAGGCCGGCGGGGTCGGCGAGGTCCGGGCGTTGCAGATCGCCATCGACACCGCCGGCGGGCTCTTCGCCGCGCAGAAGCTCGGGCTCATGCACCGCGACATCAAGCCCGGCAACCTGCTGCTGGACCGCGACGGCCGAGCGAAGCTCATCGACTTCGGCCTGGCCGAGCGCACCAGCAAGCAGGTTGAAGGCAAGGTGCTGGGCAGCCCGTACTACATGCCCCCGGAGATCGCCAAGGGCAAGACGTCGGATCACCGCGCGGACATCTACTCGCTGGGCGCGTCGCTGTACCACATGCTTGTCGGCCAGCCGCCGTTCAAGTTCAAGGGCGACACCCCGCGCGACTGCGTGCTCCGCCGGTTCAAGATGGACCCGCCCGACCCCTGCGACGCGAACCCGGCAGTCCACCAGGAGACCGGGCAATTGGTCACGCACATGATGGCGATCGAGCCCGAGCAGCGACCGGCCGACTACCCCTCGCTGATCCGCACGATGCGCCAGACCGCCGCGCTCATCCAGCGCGACCAGGCCACCCCCGCCGCCCAGCCCGAGGAAGACCCGCTGGCGGCGCTGTCCGACGCGGTACGGAAGCGCAGATAATTTTTTGGCCGCGGCTGAATCCGCCCGCACCCGAAATGCGAAATGCATTGCGGGTACCAGCGTGGTGCCCGTATCGCTTCCGCCGCTTCCAAGGAGTTATCTCATGTCTGTCTGTTCGGCCAAACCCTTCGCAGCCGTCCTGGTTGCCTCCGCCACCGCATGGTCTGCACATGCAGCCGATGTCACCGGCGGCCAAACCAATGTGGCCCTCGATACCAACCTGCTCAGCAGCGCCGCGGGCCTGGACCTCAGTTCGGTCTCGGGTGATGTCATCGCACCCGGCTCACTGCCCGACTCGGTGGCTTTTGGAATCAACGCCCGTGACGCGGCGACCCTGCCCACCACTTTCAGCTACGCAGCCGGGACCTTGGCCCCGTTCAGTGGGACGATCGAGCACACTGGCTCGGTCTTCTTCAACAATGACACGGTCGAGGTCGGCAACTTCACCATTGGTTATGACGCAAACCGCGTGGCCGGAGCAAACAGCGGCTTTTTTGTCGCCAGCACGACCGGCGTGAGCGCCATCCTCTTCGACATCGGCGGCCCCAACGGGTTGACCGCGACCAACAACGAACTGGTCATCGACGCCGACCTCCTGGTCTCACCCGAGTTCGCCACGTTCCTGGGCAACACCGCACTCACTGGTGCGGATGTCGGCGACGCCCAAGTCGATGCCACCGCCGTCCCGGAACCCGGCAGCGCCGCTGCACTCGCCGTCTTGGCCGGCCTCATGATGCGGCGACGTCGTTGTCGCGCAGAATCGCTTGCGCGCGGAATAAATCCGCGCGCCGCACCAGGATACGACGTGGCAAAATGCCGATCGATCCCTCCAGGACGCTCATGTGAACGTCGATTTCAAACGCCTCTATATCCTCCCCCCGAAGTAGGGCCAGGACAAAGGCGATCACCGTGGGATCATTGCTGCGGAAAAGCTCTTGCATGTAGAGGAGATAACGATAGGTATCCGCCTTTGTCGAGGGAGACTGACGGGACCGTGATGGAATGACCGGAGCCAGCATGACGACACCGCACGAGCATCTCGGTACCGCGCTTGCGACCGAACTGGCCGAGGTCGACGCGCTGATCCGCCGGCGCATGACCTCCGAACATGCCCCGCGTATCGCTCAGGTCAGCGCGCATCTGGTCGAGGCGGGTGGAAAGCGCCTGCGACCGATGCTGGTCCTGGCGGCGGCCAGGATGTGCGGATACAAAGGCCCCTACCACATTCATTTGGCGGCAACCGTCGAATTCATTCACACGGCGACGCTTCTTCATGACGACGTGATCGACGAAAGCGAACGGCGACGCGGGCGGCCGACGGCCAACTTGCTGTGGGATAACAAATCTTCGGTTTTGGTCGGCGATTACCTGTTCGCGCGCGGTTTCCAGTTGATGGTCGAAACCGGCTCGCTACGGGTTTTGAACACCTTGTCGGATGCAGCCGCCACCATTGCGGAAGGCGAAGTTCTGCAACTGACCACCGCGCAGAACCTCGCGACGACGGAAAAGACTTACCTGCAGGTCGTACGCGGAAAAACCGCCGCGCTGTTCTCGGCCGCAACCGAGGTCGGCGGCGTGATTGCGGGCGCCCCGGAGGAGCATGTGAAAGCGCTCTTCACCTATGGCGACGCGTTGGGCATCGGTTTCCAGATCGTGGACGATCTGTTGGATTATGGCGGCACCGACGCGATCGGCAAGAATGTCGGTGACGATTTCCGGGAACGAAAGCTGACCCTGCCGTTGATCAAGGCCGTGGCCATGGCCGATGCCGACGAACGCGCTTTCTGGGAACGGGTCGTCGAAAAAGGCGACCAGCGCGACGGCGATCTTGAGCGGGCGATCGGGTTGATGCGAAAACATCGCGTCTTGGAGAAGACGCGCGGCGCGGCGTTGGACTGGACGGCCCGCGCGAAAGCCGCGCTCGAAACCCTGCCCGAGAACCCGATCCGGCAGATGCTGCTCGATCTTGCCGATTATGTCGTCGCCCGCATCAGGTGACGCCGCTCGACATCACCCACCAGTCCGGATGCGCGTCCGCGATCCGCTTCGCCACGTTTCGTGCCGTTTTCGCATCGGAGCAGATTCCAAAACAGGTCGCGCCCGATCCGGACATGCGCGCCAGCAAGACATCGTCATTGCGTAACGCCGCCAACGCGTCGGCGATTATCGGCCGAAAAGCGATCGCCGGCGTTTCCAGATCGTTGCGTTGGGCCGTGAGCCAAGTGCTCAGTTCATCAACCGTTTTCCATTCGGGCATCGTCTCGGGCATCGGTGGCCGCGTTTTCTGAGGCAGGGCGCGGAAGATCTCGGATGTGCTCACCGACACGCCAGGATTGATCAAGACCGCGGCGAGCGCGGGAATGACGATGGAATCGATCCGCTCGCCGATTCCCCGTATCCGGGCGGATTGCCCGCGCAGGCAGACGGGGACATCCGCGCCGAGACGAAGAAGCGCATCCCCCGCAGGCAAGGGATGTCCGGTCAGCTTCGACAGGGCGCGCAAGGTCGCCGCCGCGTCCGACGACCCTCCCCCGAGACCGGCGGCAACCGGCAGGTGTTTGTTCAATTCTATCGAGACGCGCTCGACGCCCATGATGCCGGCAGCCCGCAACACCAGGTTTTCGGGTCCTGTCGGCACCCCGGCAGCATGCGGCCCCGTCACCCTGAAGGTCAGATCATCGGATGGCTTGCAGGTGATTTCATCTCCGATGGCGGCAAAGGCGACGAGACTGTCCAGCAGATGATATCCGTCCGGACGTCGACCGGTGACATGCAGGGCCAGATTGATTTTTGCCGGGGCGTGCGCGTCAACCGTCTTCGGCCAGCTTGATTTTGGCATCTTCCGCTTCCGCATCCAGAACCGCATCCAACCCCAACGTCAATTTCTTCCGGATGCGCTCGGCATTCTCCTCGGTTGGCTCGAAGGAGAGGGCGCGCCTCCACTGGAACTCGGCTTCGCGGATGCGTCCGACGCTCCAATATACGTCGCCCAGATGATCGTTGATAACCGGATCGAGCGGTGTCAATTCGACCGCCTTTTCCATCGGTGCGACCGCTTCCTCCACCCTGCCGAGACGATAGAGAGCCCAACCCAGAGAGTCCGTGATGTAGCCGTCATTCGGACGTTCGGTCACGGCGGTTTCGATCATACGCAGCGCTTCGTCCAGCTTGACCCCCCTCTCGACGTAGGAGTAGCCGAGATAGTTCAGCACCAGCGGTTGATTCGGGCGCAGCTCGAGCGCCTTGTGGAAATCGGCCTCGGCCTTGTCCCACTTGCCCTCACGTTCGAACGTGATGCCACGTGCATAATAAAGCACCCAATGCTCCGGCGCAGGATCGTCGATCAGAGCCAAGGCCCGATCGTAGGCCGCGCTGGCCTCATCGTACCGTTCCAGCCGGCGCAAGGCGTCGCCGAGCGAGACATGTACAAGCGGAATGCTGCCATGGCTCTTGCCGAGCCGGCGCAGCGCCTCGATCGCCGCGTCGACCTCGCCACTGGCGATCAAGGCGCCTGCGCGACCGATTTCAGCCGAATGATAAGCCGGATGGTCCAATGGAACCCGGTCATAGGCGCGTGTGGCCAGATCGTACTGCCCCAGCCCTTCCAGAAGCACGGCGCTCAGAAGCACGGCGTCGATATGATTCGGCTTCAGAAATTCCGCAATGCGTGAATAAATCAGCGTCAGCCCGTCCTCCGCCCCGCCCCGTACCGCCACGGCAAGGGTGTAGAACACCTCGGCATGTCCATCCCGCGCCGAGCTCACCAAATCGAAAGGAACCGCATCACCCGTTCGGATACGGGCGGCCAAGGCATTCAAAGCGGGTTCGTCTTGGTTGGGATAGGTCTCGGCGATCAAGGCCAGCGCTTCCGGTGCACGGTCCAATTGGCTCAGGATTTGCGCCCGGCCGATGATGCCGCGCCGCGTCAGACCGAGCGGCCCCGCCTCACGCGCCGAGAGAATGTCGTCGGCCCCCTCGAAATCTCCGACCAGCGCCAGCGCCAGCGCCTTATTATAAAGACCGAATTCCTTCAGACCCTGCTGCGCGACGATCGCATCGAATGCCTCCAGGGCGGAGGACATCCGCCCCTGTTCGATCAACGCCCATGCGATCGCCAGACCGTTGACGAGATCCCCCACCGCCGAAAGGTTATCCGGGTTATCCGGCACGGTGTCGGCATCGCCGATCCGATCGGCAAGCCGAACGAGCGCGGCGATCTGACTGTTCGTCCCCTGATCGAAAAGCTTTTCGGCCAGGGGAACGGCCCTTTCCAATTCGCCCAGCGCAACGAGACTGACGATCGCATTTTCCAGCAATTCCGGCTTTTCCGGATCGCGGGCGAGCGCCTGGGCATAATAACGGGCGGCTTCTCGATAATCATTCACGGCTGCGGCGCTGTTGGCGGCCAGATACGCCCCCGAAAGACCCGCCTCATCGGCCAAGGCAGGCGTTTGAACAAGGGCGAGACCGAGCACCATGCCGGTCAGAGCGTTTATCGATCGGATCATTCGCTTGCTCTCCTCGATGCCGGCGAAAGCCTAGGCGACGTTTTGCCGTAAGACAATGGGCGCCAGAACGCCGCGCATGGGCGCGGCGATCATGTTCACATATTGGGGTAATTCGGACCGTCGCCACCCTGCGGGGTCACCCAGGTGATGTTCTGGCTCGGATCCTTGATGTCGCAGGTCTTGCAATGCACGCAGTTTTGGAAGTTGATGACGAAGCGCGGAACCTCGTCCTTGTCCTTCACCACTTCATAGACGCCCGCCGGACAATAACGCTGCGCGGGTTCCGCATATCGCGCCAAATTCACCCCGATCGGTATCGAGACGTCGGTCAGTCGAAGATGCACGGGCTGATTTTCCTGATGATTGGTCATGGAGAAACTGACATTGGTCAACCGGTCAAAGGACAGCACGCCGTCCGGTTTTGGATAGGTGATCGCCTCGTGCTGCGACGCGGGTTCGGTCGCCGCCGCATCCGTCTTGCCATGCCTGATCGTGCCCAACGGATTCCAGCCGGTGACATTGGCCACCCACATATCGAGCCCCCCCAGGATCAGAGACGTCATGTTGCCGTATTTCGACCAGAGCGGTTTGACGTTGCGCACGCGCTTAAGGTCCTTGGCCACCGGACCGCTGCGCAGATCCTCTTCGTAAACGTCCAGCGTATCGCCCGAACGGCCCGCTTCGAGCGCCGCATATGCCGCCTCGGCCGCGGCTTTGCCCGACAGCATGGCGTTGTGATTGCCTTTGATGCGCGGCACATTCACCAAGCCGGCCGAGCAGCCCAGGAGCGCCCCGCCCGGAAAGACCACCCGCGGAAGCGATTGCCAGCCGCCTTCGACGATCGCCCGCGCGCCATAGGCCACGCGCTTGCCGCCCCCGAGCAACTCGGCCACCATCGGATGATGCTTGAAACGTTGAAATTCCATATAAGGAAACAGATGCGGGTTTCTGTAGTCGAGATGCACCACGAAACCGACATAAACTTGGTTTTTGTCCAGATGATATATGAATGATCCGCCGCCCGCGTTCGCGTTCAACGGCCACCCCATCGTATGGATCACCGTCCCTTCGCGGTGTTTGGCGGGGTCTATTTCCCAGATTTCCTTCATGCCGAGCCCGAATTTCGGCACGTCGGAACCATTGTCCAGACCGTATTTCGCAATCACCTGCTTTGAAAGCGATCCACGCGCGCCCTCCGACAGGAACACGTATTTGCCATGTAATTCCATGCCGGGCTCATAGGCTTCGCTTGGCGTGCCGTCGGCGTTCCGGCCGAATTCACCGGCGACGACGCCTTTCAGCGCGCCGTCCTCGCCATAGATCGGTTCCGAACAGGCCATGCCCGGAAAGATCTCGACTCCTGCCCGCTCGGCCTGTTCGGCCATCCAGCGGCAGACGTTTCCCATCGAGACGATGTAGTTGCCGCGATTGTTCATCAACGGCGGCATGATGAAATGCGGGATGCGCAACTGCCCGGCCTCACCCAGCATGTAAAAGTCGTCCTTCTTCACCGGTACGGTGATCGGGGCGCCTTTCTCCTTCCAGTCTGGCATCAAGGCGTTCAAACCGCTGGGATCCAACACCGCGCCCGACAGGACATGCGCGCCGATCTCCGACCCCTTTTCCAGCACGACGACGCTCAGGTCTTCATCCATCTGCTTCAAGCGGATGGCCGCACTCAGACCAGCCGGCCCCGCACCGACGATCACCACGTCATATTGCATCGATTCGCGCTTGATTTCGACCATCTCCCCCCCCTCCCGGCAGGATACGTGATTTCGCTCCAATGTCAGGTAAATGCTGCGATGCGGGTGGTCAATCACGGTCCCGCCTCGCGGGTCATTTATCACGCTCCGCCGATTTTTCAGGCGCGATCGGCCGATCGCCGATCAAATATCGCGGCCCTGCACCCTTTTCCGCCGCCCGGTCCGCCGGATTCCATAATGCGCATTTCGGCAAGGACAGGCAGCCACAGCCGATGCAGCCATCAAGACTATCGCGCAGTCGCTCCAGCGTGTCGATACGTTGCTCCAAATCGGCCCGAAACTCCCGAGCGATCCTTGCCCAGTCTTCGGGCGTCGGCGTGCGCGCCTTGGGCAGGCTGGCCAGCACGCGGGCAATCTGCGGCAAACTGAAACCCAGCTGTTGTGCGATGCGCACGAAGGAAAGCCGCCGGATATCCGATTTCAGAAACCGCCGCTGACCTCCTGCATTGCGTTCGGGATGTACCAATCCTTGCGCCTCGTAGAAACGGATGGCCGATACGGTCAACCCCGTCCGTTCGGCCAACTGCCCTATGGAAACGGTGATCTGCGGCATTGAAAATTTTCCTTGACCTTAAGTTAACTTGAGATCTTATAACCTATTCGTCACGACATAAGAACCGGAAAGCGCAAGACATGAACGCCAGTCTAGAACACATCAACATCACCGTCGCCAACGCCGAAACCACAGCGGCTTGGCTTGATCGCGTCTTCGGTTGGAAGATCCGTTGGCGGGGCAGCTCGATCCATGGCGGCCGTTCGATCCACGTGGGCGATTCCGATCGCTACTTGGCCATCTACACCCCGCCCTTCCAGACCAAACCGGGCGAGAGCAGCTATGGTCTCGCAGGCGGATTGAATCATGTAGGCGTCCTGGTCGACGATCTCGACGCCGTCGAGGAGCGGGTGAAGGCCGAAGGTTTCTCTCCCCATTCCCATGCCGATTACGAACCCGGGCGCCGGTTTTACTTCGATGATCCGGACGGCATCGAATTCGAGGTGGTCAGCTACGCCTGACCCCGATTGTTCCGTATTGCAATCCGCCCATACCTGCGATCAATTGCAGAAAAGCCCGTCCGGCGAGATTCCGGGCGGGTCTCCTTGTGCGGAGGGGGCGATGAACAAGATACCTATGACCCGCGCCGGCCATGGTGCCTTGGAAAAAGAACTGAAGGTTCTCAAGTCGGCCGAACGCCCCGCCGTCATCGCCGCCATTGCCGAGGCGCGCGCGCATGGCGATCTGTCGGAGAACGCCGAATATCACGCCGCCCGCGAACGCCAAAGTTTCATCGAGGGCCGGATCAAAGAACTTGAAAACATCCTGTCGCTGGCGGATGTCATTGACCCGTCGAAAATGTCGGGACCGATCAAGTTCGGCGCCACGGTCACCCTGGTCGACGAGGATACGGACGAAGAGAAGACCTATCAGATCGTGGGAGAACCCGACGCGGATATCGAAACCGGTAAATTGAACGTCAAATCACCCTTGGCCCGCGCTTTGATCGGCAAGGACGAAGGCGACAGTATCGAGGTGCGCACGCCGGGCGGCATGCGCAGCTACGAAGTGCTCAGTATCCGATATGTGTGAACGGGCCCGACCCCGGGAAAAACCGCCCGATGGCTGAAAAGGATCCCGACCAGCCAATGGATCTTGGACCGTTCGGTGTCCCCGATGGCGAAAGGAAAGGCGTGATGGCGATCGTGGCGATTCCGCTGGTTTTTTGCCTGATCGCGATTTTTTCCCTGTCCTTGTTCGTGTCGAGGTCCGGCATGGCTCCGGATGAGAATGCCATTGCCGGAATCGTGGCGGTCGTGGCGGTCTTCGTGCCGCTGATCTGGATCACAATTACGACCGCGCGGACGGCCCGTGCCTTGCGCGGCGAGGCTGCCCGCCTCCGGGCCTCGATCGATGCGCTGCGGAATGCCTATGTGCTGCACCAGCAACAAAAGGCGGTCAGCGGTTCTTCGATGGAACGCAAACTCGAGCGTGTCGAAGCGGCGCAGAAAGAAACCGAAAACGTCATCGCGACGTTTTCCTCCACACGCGATCCCGCCCGCACCGCGGCAACCGCTGCGCCTTTGTCGCAGCCGACCTGGACCGCCGCTGATCAGCCCAGTCTCGCCCTTGGAACTCCGGTCGAGGAATTGACGCCGCCGATCTCGGTCGCCGATTTCATCCGAGCGTTGAATTTCCCCGAAGATGAGAGCGACAGGGAAGGCTTTCGAGCACTACGCATGGCGCTGAAGGACCGCGATACCTCCAAGTTGATCCGCGCCGCGGAGGATCTGCTGACCCTTCTCAGCCATGACGGAATTTACATGGACGACCTGCATCCCGATCGGGCACGCCCTGAAATCTGGCGCCGATTCGCCCAGGGTGAACGCGGCAGGGCGGTGGCGAGCCTCGCCGGTATACGCGACCGTTCATGTCTGGCCCTGACCGTTGGTCGTATGAAGGCCGACACGCTTTTTCGGGACGCGGCACATCATTTTCTACGCCAATTCGACAAGACCTTCGCCGAGTTCGAGAAAAACGCATCGGACAAGGAGATCTCCGATTTGGCCGAAACCCGCACGGCCCGTGCATTCATGCTGCTTGGTCGCGTCGCGGGTGCGTTCGACTGAAACCCGCGCGCCTTTGTAAAATGTCGCCCTTCGCGATCAGAACCCGAAACCCGAATAAGGCAGGAAACGCACCGGCGTATCCTCGACAACCCGCATTTCCCCATCCGGCAACTCGATCAGCCCCTCTGCCCAGCTGAGCCCGCTGATCCGTCCCGATCCTTCCGAATGGAAAACCTGCGCCCGTCCCTGCGCATCGAGTCGAGCGCGCAGATACTCCCTGCGTCCCGCCTTCTTGCGCTTTTCGAACGCCGCCGGAACGCTCACGGCAAGGGGCTGCGTCCAGCCCGCTCCGGACAACAGTGTCAAAGCCGGACGTGCAAAAATCAATGCGCAAACGAAAGCCGCGACCGGATTGCCCGGCAGACCGAAAACCGGCACGCCCTGCCACATCGCCAAGGCCAGAGGCCGGCCCGGTTTCATGGCGATACGCCAATCGTTCAGCGTTCCGTATGTCCGGAGAACCGCCGAGAGATGATCTTCATCACCGGCCGAAGCCCCGCCGGACGTCAGGATCGCGTCCGTGCGTCGGGCGGCCCGCTGCAGGCATCCCTGCACGGCCTTACGCCGATCCGGCGCGCGGCCCAGGTCGATGGGTTCGAATCCCCAAATCTCGGCAAGCGCCAGAAGCATGGGACGGTTGGCGTCAAATATCCTGTCCGGTCCGGCTTCGTTTCCCGGTTCGACCAGTTCATCCCCGGTCGACAGAATCCCGACACGAAGCCGCTTGCGGACTTGAACCTCGATCACCCCCAGCGCCGTCAGCAACGCAAAATCATGAGGACGCAGCACATGACCGGCGGGCAATGCAAGATCGCCCGTCGCAACATCTTCCCCCGCTTGGCGCGTGTTGGCGCCCCGTCCGATTCCGCCTTGAAAAGCGATCGCACCTGTCTCATCGACGGCAACATCTTCTTCGAGCACGACCGTGTCGATGCCCTCGGGCAACATGGCGCCGGTGAGGATGCGCAAGGCATGGCCAGCGGGAACGGTGCCTTCGAACGGGGTGCCTGCGGCAGCCCGACCAGGGTGCAAAGGCAAATGGTGGGGCGGGACGCCGAGCGCCGCATGGGCGAAACCGTAACCGTCGACCGCTGCGTTCGGAGCAGGCGGATTCGATCGGCATGCGTGCACGTCTTGCGCCAGAACGCGCCCCAGCGCCTTTGCGACCGGCACGGTCTCGACCTGCGTTACCGGGCGCAACCGCTGTCGCAGCCGCGTCAGCGCTTCGTCGACCGGCGTCCAGTAGACACCGGGCGGCAGGGCAAAACAATCGTCCTTCAAGGGGGGCGGCACGATCATAAGGCGACCCTCTCACATATCGACCCGGGGCGCCAACCGTCTTCTCGGCCGGTCTCCGAAAGACACGGGGGATATCGAGAAGCCCGCGATCGCATGCAAGAAATCGGCCACGAACCATTGTCGCCGACGGGCGGCAAGAATCTATACCGGGAAAACCAATATCGTCCGGCGGTGACAACCGGTCTTCACGATTCCCTCCAAGCGAGAATGAAATCCGCGATCGCTCCGGTATCGTCGAGTGCGAATACCGGACGGTCCAGAGCCAGTGGCGCGTCGCTGGCCACCGCCACGATGGTTGGATTGCCATAGGCCAGCAGCGACTGACCCGTCGCGGCCCGATACGTTTCGATCTTCGGGTGATCGCCTTGTTTGAAACCTTCGATGAGCACGAGATCGACCGGATCGAGCTTGGTCAGCAACGCTTGCAGCGTCGATTCTTCGGCGTCATGCAACTCATGCATCAGCACCCAGCGCCGGTTCGACGCCACCAGCACCTCGCGCGCGCCGGCTTCCCGGTGGCGATAACTGTCCTTGCCGACGTGATCTATATCGAAGGCGTGATGGGCGTGTTTCAGGGTCGAAACGATCAGGCCACGTCCCGTAATCTCCGTCACCAGCCGCTCTACCAGCCCGGTCTTGCCCGTGTTCTTCCAGCCGGCGATGCCGAAAATCTTCATTGCGCGAACCTTGCAAGCAGCATCTCGGCCCGTCTCATATCCCCGGGTGTGTTGACATTGAAGAAGGGGTCGCCCCCATCTGTCGAAAAGGTCGCCGTCGCCGCGTCATGTCGATCGGTCCACGAAACCACCTTGCGCAGACCGCGCACCAGCGCCGCGCGCAGATCGCCGCGCAGCCGCACAGGCCACAATCCAAAGGTCGGATGGCGTACCAGGCCGCGCGCGGCCTCCGGCGTGGCGGCCAGCGCCAGTTCCACGCCCTGCGCCCCGGCCGCCGATTCCAATCCGGCACGCAGATCATGTGGAAAAAACGGCGTGTCCGATGCCGCCGTCACGATGGATTTGGCCCCCCGCCGGGCGGCGTAATCCAGCCCGGCCAGCACCCCCGCCAAAGGTCCCGCGAATCCCGGTATCCCATCCGCGACCACCGGCAGACCGAAGCGGGAAAACCGGATCGGGTCCCCATTGGCATTGAGAATCAAATTGTCCACTTGTGGTGACAGCCGCTGGATCACGTGAACCAACAAGGGTTTCCCGCCGAGCTCGAGCATCCCTTTGTCCCCGCCCCCCATGCGCCGCGACAATCCGCCCGCAAGGATGACGCCTATCACTTCAGTCATGCCCTGCGCCTTTGCGCCGATGCCCTCGACTCTCGGCCGGCGCAGACCGAGGGTCGGCGTCAAAAACCAACCTTTCTCCGCCGGTCAGACAGATGAATCGGTGCCCACGCATGCGGCCGATCAGCGTCAGACCGACCTGCTGGGCGATGTCCACCGCCCAGGCCGTGAAACCGGATCGCGAGACGAGTGCAGGAATACCCATCACCGCCGTCTTGATCACCATTTCCGAGGTTAGTCGGCCGGTGGTGTAAAGCACCTTGTCCGCTCCGTCGATTCGGTTGACGCGCATCCAGCCCGCAATTTTGTCGACCGCGTTGTGACGCCCCACATCCTCCATATAGACCAGCGGGCTGTCGCCCTGGCACAGCACCGTGCCATGGATGGCCCCCGCCCGCAGATAAAGCGAGGGCAGCTGGTTGATCCGCCGGGCGAGCGCATAAAGATCGCTGGTCCTGATCCGGACCATGGGAAGCGCCACGTTCTCCAATCCCTCCATCATGTCGCCGAATGCAGTGCCAACCGCGCAACCGCTGGTTCGGGTTTTCTTCTTCAGTTTGTCCTCGTGATCGGTTTCGACCGCGGTCCGTACGACAATGGTATCCAGGTCTGCATCGTATTCGACAGCGGTCACCTCATCTTCCGGTCCCAGCATCCGCTGATTGGTCAGAAATCCCAAGGCCAGGTATTCGGGATAATCCCCGATGGTCATCGC
>JBCCVK010000017.1:0-13502 GCA_039195495.1 Pseudomonadota bacterium | reverse complement strand
CGCGGCTCAGAAAACGCTCCTTTGCGCCATCCCGATACCAGGTGTCGGCACCCTCGGACTCGAAAGCTTCCAAAATACGCGCATTGACCGCGGGGTCGCGCAACAGGAAATCGGCCCCGCCAGGGGCCGCGTTTTTCTTGGTAAAGCAAGCCAGCGGCACGCCCCAGGCCCGCTGACGGCTAAGCACCCAATCCGGCCGTACCTCCATCATCGCGTGCAAGCGGTTACGTCCCGATCTCGGCGTCCATTCCACGTTATCGATCTCGGTGAGCGCGCGTTGGCGGATCGTCCTGCCGAACCGATCCAGGCCATCCCCGACGTCCTTGTCGATATCGACGAACCACTGCGGACGGTTCAGTCGGATGACGGGCGCTTTGGAGCGCCAGCTATACGCGTCCGAGATGGTGATGCGCTGACGCGCCAGCATCGCGCCGATTTCGACCAGCTTGTCCATCACCGCCCCGTTGGCGCCCCCGGGCTTGCCGTCGGGTTTCAGGATCGCCTTCCCCGCGAAGAAGGGCAGATCGGCGCGAAAAGACGAATCGTCGAGGATGTTGAAGGTCATCTTCAAACCATGGCGAAGCCCGATCTGATAATCGTCGTCGCCATGGCTCGGCGCAGTATGCACGAACCCGGTGCCCACGGCATCGGTGACGTGCCCGCCGGGTAAAAGCGGCACGTCGTGATCCCATTCACCATTCGCGCCCTCTGCCCCGCGCAGCGGGTGGCCACAGATCAGCGACTCCAGCTCCCCGGACGTGACGTCGCGCACGCGGCGGTACATCGCCGGGTCGAGACGGGCATGGGCGAAAACGTTCTCCACCAGATCGTCGGCCAGGATATAGCGATCGCCGATTGTTACCCAGCACTCGGTGGGACGGCCCGTGATCTCGTAAAGCCCATAGGAAATTTCCGGCCCGAAGCAGATCGCCCGGTTCTGGGGGATCGTCCAGGGTGTGGTGGTCCAGATCACGACGGCCGTGTTCGCGGGAAGCGGTTCTGCCGTAACTTCGTGGGATGTCCGCGCCTCGTCCACGCGTCCGGCCTTTGCGGCCGCGGTCGGGACATGCGGGGCCTTCATACGCACGACCGGAAATTTTACCCAGATCGCATCGGTTTCGCGATCATGATACTCGACCTCGGCTTCGGCGAGGGCCGTTTTTTCCACCGGCGACCACATGACCGGTTTCGAGCCCTGATAAAGCGTGCCGTTCATCAGGAATTTCATGAATTCCTCGGCGATCACACGCTCGGCATGGAAGGCCATGGTCAGATAAGGATCGTCCCAGGCCCCCGTCACGCCGAGACGCTTGAACTCTTCGCGCTGAACGTTCACCCAGCCTTCCGCGAACCCGCGGCATTCCTGACGGAAAGAGACGATGTCCAGATCGTCCTTGTTCTTGCCCTTTGCACGATACCGCTCTTCGATTTTCCATTCGATGGGCAAGCCGTGACAATCCCAGCCCGGGACGTAACGGCTGTCGAAACCCATCATCTGATGCGAACGCACGATCATGTCCTTGATGATCTTGTTCAGCGCATGCCCGATATGCAGATGACCGTTGGCGTAAGGGGGGCCGTCGTGAAGCGCGAAAATCTTGCGGTCTTTCTTTTCGCGCAACTTGCCATAGATACCGATCCTCTCCCACCGTTCCAGCCAGCCCGGCTCGCGAAGGGGCAGACCCGCCCGCATCGGAAAATCGGTTTTGGGTAGGTTGAGCGTGTTTTTGTAATCGGGCAGGTCGGCACACATTCTGACGTTCCTTCAAATCGTATCGTCGGAGACTGGAAAAGGATGGTGCGACGATCCATACGTTCTGGTCCGGCGGCTTCTGGATCAGAGCACCGAACATGTAACAATCCGGACGATGATCACAATCCAAGTCATCGTGACGCGGTGTATAGGCAGCAGCGCGGCGCGAGACAACCTCTCGCGTGATGTCCAAGGGCGGTTTGACGCCGGATTCGGGCTTTTCCAGCCCTTGGCGAACGGGGGCGCGACAGGGGGCTTTCCCGCAATCCGCCCTGCGTGGCGGGTTTTCGAAATCAAGGACGGGCGCATTTTCTTTCCCGCCCGCCGTCAAGGCGATTTCCGTCTCCCGCCGAAACCGCCCGCTTATCGGGAACGATCAGGCGTTCTGACCGGCCGCGGCGTCGCGGCCTGAAAGCCTGGCTGCGATCCAAACCCTCAGTCTGGCCAGACCTGCACGGGCCGTCTCGGCGCGCAACTGGCGGGCGTGGTGTTCGATTGCCGCATAATCGATGTTTTTCGTGTCGAACTCGGTGTTCATCGTCGGTCTCCGGTTCTATGTCGCTGCAAGACATAAGATGGACCCATAGGCGCGGCTAGCAGGGTTTGGGAAACTCCGACATGCGCCGGATGCATATCGTCGATTTCCGTCGGCACGGTCGTTCCTGCCGTATTGTTAGCGCTAACAAAATCTGCTAAGCTGAAAGCGAACCAGCCACGATCACCCGAAGACGACGCCATGACCCTGCATCCCAAGCTTGAAGACGTCACCCAGAAGATCATCGCCCGCAGCGCCGGGGATCGCGCCGCCTATCTGGAGCGAATGCGCCGCGCGGCCGAGGATGGCCCCCGCCGGGGTCATCTGAGCTGTGGCAACCAGGCTCATGCCTATGCCGCGACGGGTGAGGACAAAGGGACATTGGCCGTCAACCGGACGGCCAATATCGGCATCGTCACCGCTTACAACGACATGCTGTCGGCGCATCAGCCCTTTGTCGCCTTCCCCGATCGGATCAAGGCGGCGGCACGGGCGCAGGGCGGGACGGCACAGGTGGCGGGTGGGGTTCCGGCCATGTGCGATGGCGTCACCCAGGGTCAGACGGGGATGGAGCTTAGCCTGTTTTCCCGTGACGTGATCGCGATGGCCGCGGGGATCGCGCTCAGCCACAACACGTTTGACGCCGCGATGTATCTTGGTGTGTGCGACAAGATCGTGCCGGGGCTGGTGATCGCCGCGGCCGCCTTCGGTTATCTGCCCGGTGTTTTCGTCCCTGCGGGACCGATGACCAGCGGTCTTCCCAATGACGAGAAAGCCAGGATACGCCAACGATTCGCCAATGGCGAAATCGGACGCGACAAGCTGATGGAAGCCGAAATGGCTTCTTATCACGGTCCGGGCACATGCACCTTCTACGGGACCGCCAACTCGAACCAGATGTTGATGGAGTTCATGGGTCTGCACCTGCCCGGCGCATCCTTCGTGAACCCCGATACGCCGCTTCGGGAGGCGCTGACCGATGCCGCCACGCGGCGCGCATTGGCGATCACGGCGCTCGGCAACGAATTCACGCCGGTGTCGGACATTCTCGATGAGAAGGCTTTCGTCAACGGGCTGGTCGGCCTGATGGCCACGGGGGGATCGACCAACCTGGTCTTGCATCTGCCGGCCATGGCGCGGGCGGCGGGCATACATCTGACGGTGCAGGATTTTGCCGACATCTCGGATATCGTGCCACTCATGGCGCGTGTCTATCCGAACGGTTTGGCGGACGTAAATCATTTCCACGCCGCAGGCGGTCTTGGCTACATGATCGGAGAACTGCTGGAAGCGGGTCTCTTGCATCCGGACACGAAAACCGTCGCCGGCGACGGCATGGTTCTTTACACCAAAGAACCGAAATTGCAGGATGGCACGCTGACATGGGACAACGGCACCGGGCGAACCCATAATGACAGAATCCTGCGCCCGGCCGGCGATCCGTTCCAGCCCACGGGCGGATTGAAACAACTCCAGGGTTCGCTCGGCCACGGGGTCATGAAGGTTTCGGCGGTCGCGGCCGAGCGCCATGTGGTCAAGGCGCCCGCCCACGTCTTCCGCGATCAGGAAGAGGTCAAGGCGGCCTTCAAGGCGGGCCGGCTCGACGGCGATTGCGTGGTCGTGGTGCGTTTCCAGGGCCCCAAGGCCAACGGCATGCCCGAACTGCATTCCCTGACGCCGACCCTGGCGGTGCTTCAGGATCGCGGCTACAAGGTCGCACTCGTGACCGACGGGCGCATGTCGGGCGCGTCGGGCAAGGTGCCTGCGGCCATTCATGTGTGCCCTGAAGCCGTCGAAGGCGGGCCGCTGGCCAAAGTGAGGGACGGCGACATCGTGTGCGTGGATGCGATCGAAGGGACACTGGATGTGCTGTCCGATCTGTCCGGCCGCGTTGCCGCCACGCCCGATCTGAGTGACAATCATTTCGGCGTCGGACGGGAACTGTTCGACGTCTTTCGCAATTCCGTCGGCCCCGCCACCTCCGGTGCGGGCTGCGTTATCTAAAGGAGCCCGCCATGACCCCGGTTGACGCCAGCGCCGCCGTTTTGAGGATCTGCCAGCGCGCGCCGATCGTTCCCGTGCTCGTGATCGGGGATGCCGCCAAGGCGGAAGGACTGGCGACGGCGCTTGTGCGGGGCGGCCTGCCTGCGCTGGAAATCACCTTGCGCACCTCCGAGGCCCTGAAAGCGATTCGGGAAATGGCCAAAGTTCCCGGTGGCACGGTCGGTGCAGGTACCCTGCTGACGGCCGACGATGCGGCCCGCGCGAAAGAAGCAGGCGCGACCTTCGGTGTCTCCCCAGGCGCGACCGATGAATTACTTGACGCCTGCGAGAGATACGATCTTCCTCTTCTGCCCGGCGCCGCGACGGCGACCGAGGCGATGCGACTTCTGGAACGCGGCTATAGCGTGCAGAAATTCTTTCCGGCCGAGGCGTCAGGGGGCGCGCCTTTCCTGAAGTCCCTCGGCGCCCCGATCCCGCAAATCCAATTCTGCCCGACCGGCGGCATATCGCCAAAAAACGCTCTCGACTATCTCAGCCTTCCCAATGTGATCTGCGCCGGCGGCTCTTGGGTCGCACCGCCGGCTCTTGTCGAGGCGGGCGACTGGAATGCGATCCAGGCGCTGGCCGCCGATGCCGCAGCCCTGCCCCGCGGGTGAGAGCGAATGCCTGCGGGGCGAAGAACGCCTCTCACGGTTTTTCTCGGGGCGTCCGTCCACGGCGGCGGTGGCGCGGCCTCGCCGGGCCGAGACCCTCTTTCAGAACGCGGGTCATGGGATGTTCGGGGTGGGTTGTGCCATACCGGTCGATGAGCGTCGGGATGTAGCGATGTGCGCCTTCGTCAAGCGGCAGGCTCAATGCCCAGTCCAGAAAAATCGATCGGCATTCGCTTCCGGTGATCCCTTCGATGTTATAGGCTTCGCGGATCAGGCCCTTGGGATCTGGTTCGTCCAGCGTCATCGATGCTTCCTCCGTCTGTCCGCATGTCGGCATCTCTCGCCGCGTCGGCCAGCGCTGCCGCGATCAGATGCGCCACATGCTCGGTATCCTTCGCGAGCTTCTCGGCCAGTTCCTTCATCGAGACCGCGCACATTTCACGCAAGAGAAACTCCCGCGCTCCGGCGCCGAGGGCTTCGACCGCGATGGTGCGATGCGTCAGCAGGCGCAGCGCCTGGTGCAAGCGCAGCAACCGGGCATGGGTGTCGTGCAATGCGTTCCGCATCTGCTTCGGCACCGGCAACAGTGGCGTGCGAAGGGTCAAATGCGCCTTGGACACACGTTCGGGAGAGGCCGCCAGCAAGGCAAGCGTCTGACCGAACAATTCGATATCCATCAACCGGCCCGGTCCGGCCTTGGCATCCCAGGCGCCGTCGCCCGGCTTAGCTTCGGCCAAGCGGCGGCGCATGTCCATCACATCCGTCGCAATGACGGCGGCATCGCGCGGCGTGGCCAGCACCGCGCGGCGAATGGCCTCGACATCGGCCACGAGACCGGCATTCCCGACGATCGGACGGGCGCGCGTCAATGCCAGATGTTCCCAAGTCCAGGCGTGCGTGCGCTGATAGTCCCGAAAGGAATTCAGCGCCGTCGCAATCGGACCCTGTCGCCCCGAGGGTCTGAGACGCATGTCAATCTCATAAAGCTTGCCCTCGGCCATCGGTGCCGATACCGCGGTGACCATCGCCTGGGTGAGCCGGGCGAAATACGACCGCACGGACAACGGGCGCGGTCCGTCAGACCGATCCGCGCCGCCCATGTCGTAAATCACGATCAGATCGAGATCCGACACCGCATGCAACCGGCCCGCCCCCAGGGACCCCATGCCCAGCACCATCGCCCCCCGGCCCGGCGCAATCCCGTGCTTGCGCGCGAACTCATCGCAAACGACGGGCCAGAGCGCGCGCAGCGTGGCATTGGCCAGATCGGCATATTGCCCGCCCGCCTCCTCGCCAGAGATCAACCCCCGCAGGTGATGCACCCCGATTCGGAAACGCCAATCCTTATTCCAGCGCCGGGCCGCGTCGAGCCGCGCTTCATAATCGGGTATCCGTTTCAAAAGCCGGGACAATTTATCGCTCAGCGCATCGTCCCCCGGCCAGGGCGCGAAGAAGGCCCCCGCGATGACGGCGTCCAGAACGCCTGCGTTTCGTGAAAGATACCGCGCCAGGGCCGGGGCCGTCGCGCAAATGTCGACCAGCAGGTCGACGAGGGGGGGATTGGCCTCGAACAGTGCGAAAAGCTGTACGCCCGCCGGCAGACCTTTCAGAAAGGCGTCAAACTGGTTCAGCGCGTCGGTGGAATCGGTGGCGCGAGTGAGCTTCGATAGAATTTCACCCTTCAGGCGGGCGAAGCTTTCCACAGCGCGGGGGCTGCGCAGGGCGGGATATCCCGGCCAGCGATCCATGACCGCCTCTGCTCCGTCGGGCGTTTCGTCGACCCCGGCTCCACGCCGCGGAACGAAGAAGGCATCGCTGCGCGCGGCGACGTCCCTCAACCGCTCCAGAAGCCGGCGCTTGAACCTCTCGACATCGCTTTCGCCACACAGGAAAGCCAGCCTACGGAACCCGCGGTCGTCCTGTGGCAGGTGATGGGTCCGTGCGTCCTGGATCATCTGAACCCGGTGCTCGATCAGGCGATGTGCCCGATATTGGCTGGTCAGCGCATCGCGCGTCGCGGCGTCCACCCACCCCCCTTCGGCCAGCCGCGCCAGCCCCTTGACGGTTCCGCGCACCCTCAAAGCGGGATCGCGCCCCCCGGCGATCAATTGCCGGGTCTGGGTGAAGAATTCGATCTCCCGTATGCCGCCGGCGCCCAGCTTCATGTCGTGACCAGCCAGTTCCAGTCGGTGCAGACCCTTATGGGCCTTGATCCTCAACCGCATGTCGTGGGCATCGCGAATGGCGGCGAAATCCAGATAGCGGCGCCAAACGAAAGGTGTGAGCACGTCGAGGAACCGCCCCCCGGCCGCCAGATCACCCGCCGCGGGACGCGCCTTGATGTAAGCGGCACGCTCCCACGTTCGTCCGACGCTTTCGTAGTAGCGCTCCGCCGCCTCCATGGACAGACAGACCGGCATGACGGAGGCGTCCGGCCTGAGCCGCAGATCGGTTCGGAACACATATCCGTCCGCCGTAATATCCGAAAGAAGAGCCATCAGTCCTCTGGTCACGCGAATGAACGCGGACCGGGCTTCCATGACGTCCGGCCCTTCGTACCGGCTGTCGTCGAACAGGCAGATCACATCGATATCGGACGAATAGTTGAGCTCGTGCGCCCCCATCTTGCCCATGGCGAGCACGACCATGCCCGCCGCCGTTTCCAGCTGGTCCAGGTCTTGCCCCGGCAGCCTGGCGCGCGCGATCTCACCCCGTATCAGCCAGCGCAATCCCGATCGCAGCGCCGTATCGGCCAGATCGGTCAGGGCGCCGGTGACTTGCTCCAACGACCAGGCGCCGCCCAGATCGGCCAGCGCCGCCAGCAATGCGATGCGCCGTTTTCCCTGTCGCAGCCCGGGGGATAGATCACGCCCTTCGAGCATCGACAGTCGCGTCAATTCCTCCTGTATCGCGATGTCCGGCGCCTCCACCGCGCCGATCAACCAATCGCTTTCGCGTGCGATCAGTCCAGCCAGATGGGGGCTGCATCCGGCCGCGCCGGCCAGGAGTTCCTTCAACGGCGCACAAAGACCCAGATCGGGCACGGCGGCTGCGCAGTCGGGATCAAAGGGAATCGGGCAGCGCGTCAGATGATCGGAAAGAGGCATGCGGTATCTAGGCCGTGCGTTTTGCGTTCCGTCAACGGGAACGCGCACACGACCGCAAAAGTCCTGACCGACGGTCCATCGGCCAGCCGCCACGATGGGTGGAAAAGCCGAACGCGCGCAGGGGTCGCATCGGAAACGCCGCGCCGCGCTTTTCCCGTCATTCCGCATCGACCGCCGGCGCCGGTTCCGAAGAATGTGAATTTAATTCACATAAGCTCTTGAATCGGGCGAGGGGTCGCCCATCTGCAGTAATGTGAAGCAAGTTTACATTGAACCGACCCTAATGGAGCATACGAAAATGAGCACTGTAGCCACCTGGCCTTCCCAAGCCGAAACATGGCTCGATGAACGCGGCAAAGGCGCTTGGATCGCGGTCATGGTTCTCGGTTTCATCTTCTTCTGGCCGATTGGCCTGGCCCTTCTGGCCTATATGATCTGGAGCAAACGCATGTTCGGTAAATCATTCTGCAGCCGGTCCGTGACCCGGAATCGTCACGCTTTCAAATCCTCGGGCAATGTGGCGTTCGACGCCTACAAGGCGCAAACGCTGCGGCGGCTGGAGGAAGAGCAGACCGCGTTCGAGGAATTCTTGCAACGTCTGCGCACCGCCAAGGACAAAGCCGAATTCGATCAGTTCATGGACGATCGTGCCAAGACTGCCGGAAAAGACGAGACCGGCAACGAAGCGGCTTGATCCGTCGAGGCCGCGGTCCGGCGGTTCTTCAAATCCCTGGCAAACCCCGCCGTTCCGGCGGGGTTTTCGTCGAGCGGATTCGGATCGGGTCAAGCCCTACGGCTCAAGGTCTGCCCGGGCCGTATAGCGCCACGGTGACGGGCGTAAGTCCGAAATGCGCCGCGGTCCTGCGATATCGCTTGAAGCGGCCGCGGTCATCGAAAACCGCAGGATCGATCGATTACGAGACAAGGACACATCGGAAAGATGGCCATTGGCGGCCGATATGCGACTTGTCACAGGGAACTGCAGAACGGAGCCCACTTTGCCCCAAGGGTTTTCCAAGATAATCTTATGAAGATATGACGGGATTCAATTCGAAGACTATGCGCTGGGCGGTTGTTGCCGCGACTTATGCCGACGAATTTCGGGTGTGTTGTGCCCGACGTGTTTGAGGCGCTCTGTTTTGGCGCTTCAGGTGCCGATGCGGTGGCCCGTCTCAGTTTGTGACCGGCATCCCGAACCTGAAGGGAGAGAACGGGCCGTCTTGACGGCGCGCGTGCTGGGTCGCACATTGATCATGGCAGAACCTTTCGCCCATCGGCGACATGGGGATCTGGTCACTGGCATGTCAATCCAAGGCTGATTTGCATATCGGTTCCGGCGGTGGCGAAGATGATCCGTGTTCCCATTGGACCGGTCGGGAGTTCATCTTTCATTCCACAAGCGGCGCGCGCGATCCACCCTGGCCGGTTGGGCATTGCGCGGCCGATGCGATCATCACCTTCGAGACGGTTCCGTTTCATCGCGAAAGATCGGCGATGGACGACCATGGCCTTCCTGGACCCGTCAGCTTTGGGACGTTTGACCGTCGGGGCGAGCTTTGCTTCGCGCCACGCGCGTTTTGGACGCCACCGCCATTGCCATGGCTCTGCCTGGGCGGGACGTATCCGGGGGGTGGCACGCGGTTTTGCCGCCGATGGCGAAACCGAAGGCGACCGAACGATGATCGATCGCTTTTTAAGGCTTATGGTCGAGAAGGGTTTTTTCGGATATCATGGCCCCTGGGACGGGTCTGACTGCGATGGCACGGAATTCCCTTGGACCGCATCGAATGCAGTTTTGCCAATCGGTCTGGCAGAAGAACTGAACGAATTGCGGGCCGCCTGAGAAGTTGTGAGATGCCACCGGAAAAGGAGGAAGCATCTATCATCATCCGCAGGGAGGCGGCTGACGGGATTCCCAAGAAAGGCCAATCATTTCAACACGGAGGAAAAAATGACTTTGCTTGCCAATAACGGGCTGCTGGTCGGCGCGAGTTTGTTAGCGGCCATGGTTGCGGGCGCGGTGCCCGCAGACACCATCCGCTTTTGGACCACTGAAAACCAGCCGACGCGCCTTGAACGTCAACAGGTCATGGCGAAGGAATTCGAAGCCAGATCCGGCATTGCCGTCGAGGTTATCCCGATCGAAGAAGCCGATATGGGGACCCGCGCCACCGCGGCTTTCGCCGCAGGCGATCTGCCCGACGTGATCTACCACCCGTTGCAGTTCGCGCTGCCGTGGATCGAAGCCGGTATTCTGGATGCGGAGGCGGCTCAGGAAGTCTTCGAAGCCTTGGGCACCGATACGTTTGCGCCGGGCCCTGTGAGCATGGCGCAGACCCCCGATGGTATCTCGGGTGTTCCGGTGGACGGCTGGACCCAGATGATCTTTTACCGCAAGGATCTGTTCGATGCCGCGGGCCTCGAAGCGCCGATCAACTTTGAAAACGTGATCAAGGCGATCAATACCCTGCACAATCCGCCGGGAATGTTCGGCTTTGTGGCCGCGACCAAGGCGGACGAAGGCTACATGAGCCAGCTCATCGAGCACATCTTCCTGGCCAACGGCATTTCGCCGGTGGATGAAAACGGCCTGATCGAGCTGAACGAATCAGCCACCATCGAAGCGCTTGAATTCTACAAGGCTCTGGCGGAGGCATCGCCTCCGGGAGAGCTCTACTGGAAACAATCCCGCGAAGTCTACTTCGCTGGCCAGACCGCGATGATCATCTGGTCGCCGTTCCTGCTCGACGAACTGGCCGGTCTGCGAGATTCCGCGCCGCCCACCATCAACGGCGATCCGACCACCCGTGAACTGGCGAAGGCCACCGGCATCGTGACCAGTTTCGCTGGTCCGTCCAATCCGGACGGCGCCGCATTCGCCGACTCCCGTTACTTCGGCATCACCGTAGACGCGGACATCGAAGCGGCCCAGGACTTCGTCCGCTACGCGATGAACGAAGGTTACGTGTCCACGCTCAGCATCGCGCCGGAAGGCAAGTTCCCGATCCGCCGCGGCACCGCGGACAACCCCTCCGCATATACCGAAGCATGGTCCAAGCTGGAGGTCGGTGTCGACCGCAAGGCACCGCTCTCCGATATCTATGCGGCCGAGATGATCGCAGAGATCGTTGGCGGCCTGGATGTCGGTCAGCGCTGGGGCGTTAAGGAAGGTCAGTTGTCGCTGGCATCCAGGATCATCAACAGTCAGGTTCTGAATCGCGTTCTGCGCGCGTACCTGGATGGTGATATCGATGCGAAAACGGCGGTGGTCAGAATGAACGAAGGTCTGGCCGACCTCTGAGCCTTTCCCGAAGGTATCGCGCGGGTGGCGTCAACGACTGCGCTGCCCGTCTTCGCAACTTCCCTTTCCGAGAAATCACGATGACAACAGCGGTTCCCCCGACTGAAACCGGTCCACTTGCCAAACGCGAAGCGCGTCTGGCCTGGGGGCTCCTGCTTCCGACGATTATTTCCGTTTCCCTGGTCGTAGTCCTCCCGCTCTTGGCAATTTTCTGGGTCAGCTTCAAGCCTCTCAGCCTCGAGGATTTGCGCCCGCCCCAGGCCGTCGTGCGCGAGCAGCTTCGGGACCGGCCAAGTGAGGCTGGCGATCAGGCGACACTGCGGTATCGGGTGCGGAACTCCAGCCAGAACAAACCGCTTCTGGACGTATCCTTCACCGATGTCTTGCCCGATGGGCTCGCGATTGTCTCCGTGGATGAGCGTTGCACGCTCGATGGTCTGGCATTGTCCTGTCGCCTGGGCGACTTCGAAGGCGGCCAGCGCGAGAATGTCGAGATCAAGGTGACCGTAAGCCAGGCTTTCCTGGATGCGGATCCTGACCTGGATGCCACCCCCGCCGTGGGCAAGGGACGGGGTGAAAACGTTCTGACCAATGCCGAACTGACCCTTGAGAACTTTGCCCGCGTCTTTGATGGCCGGGAGTTTTGGGGCGTGCTTTACGCCACATTGTTCTACACCATCGTGGGCACGATCGGTGCGCTCGTGGTTGGTCTGTTTGCCGCCTTGCTTCTGAACAAGGAATTCAGGGGCAAGGGCATCGTCAGGGGGCTTTACCTCTTCCCATATGTGGCGCCGGTGATCGCCGTGGCCTTTTCCTGGGTGACGCTGTTCGATCCTTTCTCGGGGTCGGTCAACGCGCTTCTGGTGCAAATGGGGGTCGTGGACGGCCCGATCAACTTCTTCGGCAGGAGGCCGCAGGCGCTGATCATGGTCACGGTCTTTGAGATCTGGCGCTACTTCCCGCTCTCCTTTCTCTTTATCCTGGCACGGATGCAATCCATCGATACGGACATGTACGAGGCCGCGGATATGGATGGGGCGAGCCCGTTCCAGAAGTTCTGGTATCTCTCGCTGCCGATGCTGCTTGGCATCCTCAGCGTGCTGTTTCTGCTGCGCTTCATCTGGACCTTCAATAAGTTTGACGACATCTTCCTGTTGACAGGCGGCAGCGCCGGAACCCGGACCCTGACCGTGAACGTCTACGAACAGGCTTTTGCCGTCTCCAATATCGGGGCCGGGGCAGCCGTGGCCGTGGTCATCTTCGCCTTCCTGCTGCTGTTCTCGATCTTCTTCTTCAGGTTCATGAGCCGGGAGGAGGGATTATGAGCTTGATCCGAAACGGATATCTGACGGCGGCCGTCATCGGTTGGCTCTGGACCTTCGTGATGGCGATCGTGATTGCCGTGCTGATGTCATTCTCAACCGGCGAGGCTTTCCGGCCCTCCTTCTGGTATACGCTGGTCTTCGGTACGGTTCTGGGGCTGGTGACGCTCTATTACCGCGACAGACGCGTGCTGTCCGCGGCCCTCGCGGTGGCCACGCTGCTGACGGCGCTGGCCGGGATCGGTCCGATCCGGGTGGGAGAGGACGTCGGTTTCGTGACCACGCTGCTGACGGCGCTGTTTCTCGGTGTCTTCACGGCCTGGCCGCTGACCATCATTCTGGAGAGTCTCGTCCCCGGGGTTGTGGACAAACACGAATTCGAAGGGGCGGTGATCCGTTTCCTCACCGGCTTCGGCTATATCTTCTTCACCTCCATCGTGCTTGTTCCCTTCTATGTGATGGTCATGACCAGTCTGAAGAACCAGCAGGCGCTGTTGCAGAACCCGCTGGATTTCACCATCGACCTCTCCAGGGGCTGGGATCTCTTCCGCAGTTACTTCGAGCTCTTCGGCGAATTCGGTTTCGGAGCCTATATGTGGACGTCGTTCTACGTGTCGGTGATCACGGTTTTCATCACGCTGATCTTCTCAATCCCCGGCGCCTATGCGGTGGCGCGTCTGCGCTTCAAGGGCCGCAAAGCCTTTGGCCGGTCGATCCTGCTGATCTACATGGTGCCGATGATCGTTCTGGCGCTGCCGATCTATATCGTTTTCTCGATCGCGGGTCTGCGCAACACGATCCTGGGCATCGTGCTGATCTATCCGGTG
>JBCCVK010000016.1:0-13779 GCA_039195495.1 Pseudomonadota bacterium | reverse complement strand
GTTCTTGGCCCATTTGATGAAATCGGCTACGATCAGAAAATAGCCGGGAAACCCCATCTTCTCGATGATGCCAAGCTCAAAATCCAGGCGTTTGCGATATTCTTCCACCGGCGCGGCGCGGGGAATGGATGCGAGCCGCGCCTGCAGCCCGCTTTTGGCCTGGCGGCGCAGTTCCTGCACCTCGTCATCGGCGAATTGCGGCAGGATCGGATCACGCTCGCATACCCTGAAGGCGCAGCGTCTGGCGATTTCGATCGTGTTCTCGACGGCCTCGGGCAAGTCGGCGAACAGCGTCGCCATCTCTTGCTGCGACTTGAAGTAATGCTGCGCGGTCAGACGGCGGCGCGGCTCCCGCTGATCGACATAGGCGCCCTCGGCGATGCAGATCAGCGCGTCATGCGCTTCGTAGAACTCGGGCTTGGGGAAGTAGACGTCGTTGGTCGCGACCAATGGCAGATCCATGGCATAAGCCATTTCCACGAAGCCGCGCTCGGTCAGCCGTTCCACTTCGGGCTGGCCGCTTTCACCCGGATGGCGCTGCAACTCGACATAGAGACGGTCGGTGAAGATCGTTTTCAGCCGTTCCAGCAAGGCTTGCGCCTTCCCGCGCTGGCCGGTCTGCAGAAGTTTGCCCACCGGTCCTTCGGGTCCGCCGGTCAGGCAGATCACGTCGGTGCCGTATCTGGCCAACTCGTCCAAGGTGATCCCGGGCGGCTGCCTTCCTGCATTCAGATAGGCGCAGGAATTCAGTTTCATCAGATTCATGTAGCCCGTCTCGGACTGCGCCAGCATCACCACCGGCGCCGGGGCCGGCGTTCGCCCGCCGGGCGTCGTGGATGAAGCAGAGATCAAATCCATCTGGCAGCCGATGATCGGCTGAATGCCCGCCCTGGACAGATAGTCCGAAGCCTCCAAAACGGCGAACATGTTGTTGGTATCGGTGATCGCCACGGCAGGCATCCTCTGCGCCCCGCACAGATCGGGCAGTTTCCGGACCGGTATGGCCCCTTCCAGAAGCGAGTATTCGGTATGCAGCCGCAGGTGAACGAATCGTGGTTTGCTCGACATGGGACCACCCTACTCGGCACAGGGCGCGTCGCAAGGTGCCGATCCGCAGGCTCGGTTCCGAAGAGACGATTTCGGGAGACATGCGACCTGGCCGGCTGCGTTGATCGGGGCTTTTTCTTTTTGCCCGGCAACAACTGGCGCCCTGCCCCGGTGATCTGGCCCGCACGGGCAATCTCGGCGTGCGCAAGGATGCGACCGGTCCGGTCCGCCGGGGAAGGCCGGAACCGGATCCGGTTCTCGCGCATACGATTGCGTGGCTTTTTTCGCCGATTACGGGATTTTTCGCTTTCTTGTTGATTAGTGCCTGTCAGGTTGGTTTAGTTCCCGCCGACGGGGATGAACGGAGCGAGCTGTTGAGGGGAACGGGGGACAGGCGTTGACCGTGGCCAATGGGCGATCAGCGTTTGTTGAATTCGATCGTGTGCAAAAAAGCTACGACGGTGAGACGCTTGTCATCAAGGATCTCAACCTTTCGATGCCGAAGGGTGAGTTTCTGACCATGCTGGGTCCGTCCGGCTCGGGCAAGACCACCTGCCTGATGCTGCTGGCGGGCTTTGAGACGGCGACCCATGGGGAGATCCGCCTGGATGGGCGCGAGATCAACAATATTCCGCCGCACAAGCGTGGAATCGGCATGGTATTTCAAAACTATGCCCTGTTTCCGCATATGACCGTGAACGAAAATCTGTCGTTTCCCCTGGAAGTGCGGGGCATGGACAAGAGCCGGCGCGAGGCCAAGGTCGGGCGGGCGCTTGACATGGTCCGGATGGAAGACTTTGGCAGCCGTCGTCCCGCGCAGTTGTCGGGCGGTCAGCAGCAACGGATCGCCCTGGCCCGCGCATTGGTGTTCGACCCGGTGCTGGTCTTGATGGATGAGCCCCTGGGCGCCCTGGACAAGCAATTGCGCGAGCACATGCAGTACGAAATCAAGCATCTGCACGCGCGCCTCGGGATCACGGTGGTTTACGTCACCCATGATCAATCCGAGGCGTTGACGATGTCGGATCGCGTGGCCGTCTTCAATGACGGAATCATTCAACAGCTCGCACCGCCCGACATCCTTTATGAATGTCCTGAAAACAGCTTCGTCGCGCAGTTCATCGGCGAGAACAATAAGCTTGCCGGCAAGGTCGTTCGTCGATCCGGTCAGACCGTCACCGTGCGGTTTTCCGATGGCGAGACCTGCGAGGCGCTGCGCGTGAATTGCGGCGACGCGGGCAGCGAGACCCTGGTTTCGGTTCGCCCCGAAAGGGTGAGCATCGGCGCGGGCGCCGCGCCCAACGCCACCAGTGCGAAAGTGCTGGAGCTGATCTATCTCGGTGATCACATCCGCTGCCGGCTGAACGTGCATGGCAACGAGGAATTCGTGGTGAAGATGACGAACGCAACGGATCACACGCGTCTGACCGTGGGCGAGGACACCCGGGTCGGTTGGCTCACCGAGGATGCCCGCGCCTTGAGGCCCCTTTGAGATCTGCCGCCTTCTCACGGATGATGGGGCGGCCAAAAATCAGTCGAGCAAGTATTCAATATGGGAGAACTTACATGAACAAGACACTGGTTTTGACCACCGCCCTGACCGGCGTTGCCTTTTCCGTATCGGCCGCGGAAGTAACCGTGATGAGTTGGGGCGGCGCTTATACCAAAAGCCAGGTCGAGGCTTATCATAAACCCTTCACCGCTCAAACTGGCATCAGGGTGATTTCGGTCGACGCCGACAACCCGGCAACCCCGATCAAGGCGCAGGTCGAAGCGGGCAACGTGACCGTCGATGTCGCGGATGTCGAATATTCCGACGCCGTGCGTCTGTGCGATGAGGGGCTGCTGGAGGAAATCGACGTTTCGGTCCTGCCTCCGGCTCCCGATGGGACCCCGGCAGAGAAGGATTTCATCGAAGGGGCCCTGACCGACTGCGCGGTGGCGAGCATCGTGTGGTCGACCGTTTTCGCCTACAATACCGAGACCAATTCCAGGGCGCCGGATTCGATCGACGATTTCTTCAACACGGCGGACTTTCCCGGCAAGCGCGGCCTGCGCAAATCGGCCAAAGCCACGCTTGAAATGGCGCTGATGGCCGATGGCGTGCCCGCGGCCGAGGTTTACGCGGTGCTGGAAACCGATGAAGGTGTGGATCGGGCGTTTGCCAAGCTCGATACCATCAAGGACGACGTTGTCTGGTGGGAAGCCGGCGCTCAGCCGCCGCAACTTCTGGCCGATGGCGAAGTGGCGATGACGAGCGCTTACAACGGCCGCATCTTCAATGCCGCCGTCGGTGAAGGTCAGCCCTTCGAAATCGTTTGGGATGGTCAGATCCTGGACTTCGACCTGTTCGTGATCCCCAAAGGCGCCTCTAATCGGAAGACCGCGATGGACTTCATCAAGTTCTCGACCGACACGCAGCGTCTGGCGGATCAGGCGTCTTGGATCTCTTACGGTCCGGCACGGAAATCCTCGAATGCGCTCGTCGGTCTTTATCTGGACGGCAAGACCGAAATGGCGCCGCATATGCCGACGGCGGCCGCCAATCTGGAAAATGCCCTGGTCAACAATTTCGAGTTCTGGGCCGATCGGGACACGGAGTTGAACGAGCGGTTCAACGCTTGGCTGTCTCGGTGACGTGAAAAGGCGGCCAGGCCGGCACATCGCCGATGTTCAAGGACTTGGCTCGCCGCCGATGCGGCGGGCCAAATCGTTTTTACCGTTTTTCGTCACGGATGACGCCCATGACCGAAACACCCCCTGCCCCGCAGTCCGTCCCGGATGCGAAGGTGACCACCGCGGACGGTAAGCCGCTGAAAGCCGCGCTCGCCGCCGCCCAGGCCAAGACCAAACGGCGCGCGTTTTTCCTTGTGGTGCCGCTGCTGGCTTTCGTTCTGATCACGTTCGTGGTTCCAATCGTCCAGATGCTGCATCGCTCGGTATACAATCCCGGCTTCACCATCCATGAGGACCTCGGCACCGGCACGACGACGCCGATCATGGTCAACCTGCGGTCCTGGTTCGCGGAAAACCCTTCAGACACCGAACCGGACGAAACGGCTTATGCGGCGCTGGCGGCGGATCTGCGGCATCTCGGCCGGTTGAAGGCGCAAGGCACCGTGGGCACGCGGATCAATTACGAACTGGCAGGAGCACGATCGCTTTTTACCAAGACGACACGGCGGGCGGGACGTATGGAGGCGCCGTTCAGGGAGGCGATACTCGATGTCGACGAAGACTGGGCGGATCCGCGGCTGTGGCAGGTTATGCGGCAGGCTTCGTCGGCCTACACGTTGAATTTCTATCTTGCCGCCGCCGATCTGACCCGCGACGAGACCGGAGCGGTTGTCGGAGTGGACGAGAAACGCAGACTATACGTCAAGATCTTTGCGCGCACGCTCTTGCTGTCGCTGTTGATCACCGGATTATGTCTCGTGCTCGGCTTCCCGATCGCGCATCTGCTGGCCACATTACCACTGAGATATTCGAATCTGTTGATGATCTTGGTGCTGCTGCCGTTCTGGACATCGCTTTTGGTGCGCACGACCAGCTGGATCGTGCTGTTGCAGAGTCAAGGCGTCTTGAACGATTCGATGGTGGCATTGGGCGTGATCGAAGACGAGGGGCGGTTTCAGATGATCTACAATCAGACGGGAACGATCGTGGCCATGACCCATATTCTGCTGCCCTTTATGGTGCTGCCGCTTTATTCGGTGATGCGTCCGATCAATCCCGCCTACGTGCGCGCCGCGCGCAGTCTCGGTGCGACCAGTTGGACGGCTTTCCGACGTATCTATTTCCCGCAAACGGTGCCGGGCATCGGGGCCGGGGCGCTGCTGGTCTTCATCCTCGCCGTTGGCTATTACATCACGCCCGCGCTCGTGGGCGGGGCCGATGGGCAACTGATTTCCAACCTCATCGCCTTTCACATGACCAGATCGCTAAATTGGTCGTTGGCCGCCGCGCTGGCGGCGATCTTGCTGGGTGGTATCCTGATCCTGTACTGGCTTTATGATCGTCTGGTGGGCATCGACAATCTCAAGCTGGGCTGAACGGGCGCGCGCGGAATCCATGGGCGGCGCAAGGCGCGAACGTGAACAGCGATCGCCGCGCGCCGGTTTTCGAATGTATGTCCATGATGTCGTCATGCCTGTCTCTGAATCGGCGATGCGCCCGACACGGGGGGCGGGCGATCAATGGATGCCCGACGGTGGTGGCTACAGCGGCAAATTCGCCGCCGACGGACGAATGGTCCGGCAAGACTTTGAAAAACGTCCGTGAAGGTGGTAACGAGATCGGAGGCCGAGATGCCGTGATTTGCGAAGTGGAACGCGCGAATGGATACTGCCGGTCGAGCGCAACGGAAAACCCAAGCCGTTACATGGAGAAGTTCGGATGCGGGCGTGATGCAAACGCGGGGGGATGAGACGGCGAAGCGCGCCGCATCGCCCGTATTTCAGGGCCGGGCCGAAAGCATACCCGAATATGCCGGTCCCGCCAACGGGCGGACGGCGCCGTCTTTCTGACATGGCGCTTGCGAAACATGCCTCGAGGCTGGAACGCATCTGGCGCTGGATATATCTGACGATCTGCGGGCTGATTTTCCTGTTCCTGATCGCGCCGATCTTGATCGTGATCCCGCTCAGTTTCAATGCCGAGCCTTATTTCACGTTCACCGAGAAAATGCTGGCGCTGGATCCGACGGGCTATTCGATGCGCTGGTACGATCTTCTTTTGACCTTTGGCATGGCCAATCCGGATGCGCCGCGCGACATCGGCTGGTGGGCGGATGTGTGGGCCAATGCGGGCTGGGTGAATGCCGCGAAGAACTCGATCATCATCGGTTTTTTCTCGACGATCCTCGCCACCTTTCTGGGCACGCTGGCGGCATTGGGCCTCAGCCGGCCCGAAATGCCGTATCGGCGGGCGATCATGGCCATTCTGATCTCTCCCATGATCGTGCCGATCATCATAACCGCGACGGGTCTCTTCTTTTTCTATTCGATGACAGGGCTGGCCAACTCCTATGTCGGGGTAATCATGGCCCATGCGACGTTGGGCATTCCATTCGTCATCATCACCGTGACGGCCACGCTTGTGGGGTTCGATCACTCGCTGACGCGCGCGGCGGCCAGCCTGGGGGCCGGGCCCGCGACCATCTTCTTCAGGGTCGTGATGCCGCTGATCCTGCCCGGAGTGATTTCGGGTGCGCTCTTCGCCTTTGTCACCTCGTTCGACGAGGTGGTGGTGGTGCTGTTCGTGGCGGCGCACGATCAGCAGACCATTCCGCGCCAGATGTGGAATGGTATCCGTGAACAGATCAGTCCGGCGATTTTGTCTGTCGCGACGATTTTGGTGATCGTCTCGATTCTGCTGCTGACCACGGTAGAGCTGTTGCGCCGCCGGTCTGAGCGGTTGCGGGGGGTATCGCCGCGATGATCGCTTGCCTGCAATTCGCCCGCCGCGCTCGATCACGCGGCCGGCCCGGGCGCGCCCGTCCCTACGGCAGGATTAGGAGCCAACACCAGATCGTGAGGATTGACAGGGTGGTGCCGATCAAGACCGACGAGGCCGCCACGCGCCGCGCGGCCCCATACATGCTCGCGAAAAGATAGGCGTTGATGCCGGGCGCCATCGCGGCGGTCAGGACCGACGAACGGAAAGCGTCTAGGTCAAGCGAGACAGAACGACCCACGGTCCATACGACGATCGGATGCAGTACCAGAGAGACGGCGCAGATATAGAGGATCGCCTTCACGTCACCTTCGGGGCGATAACGGTAGAGCACGCCACCAAGGCCGAAAAGGGCAGCGGGCAGGGCGGCGCGTGCCATCAGGTTCACGGCATCGATGGCGATCCCGGGAATCGGCAGGCGCGCCAGATTGAATAAGAAACCCAGGCCGATGCCGATTATCAAGGCGTTCTTGAACATCGCTGCGCTGACTATGCGCAGAAGCCGCCACTTCGACACGGTGCGGGCGCGCACGATCTCCATCGCCGTGATGCCCAGACCGTAACAGAAAGGCGCGTGCAACGCGACGATGGCATAGTTCGAGGCAAGCGCGTCCTCGCCATAGGCGCGCTCCGTTATGGGTAGGCCCAGCAGGACGGAATTCGAGAAGAGGCCGCAGAAGCCTATGGCTATGCAGTCCTCCCACGAGCGGTCAAAAAAGAGCCGGGCGCCGAAGAGGCCGGCCAGAAAACCCGCAACCGCGCCGAGATAAAAGCTGAACAGTAAACGCGGATCGAAGCTCTGGTCGAGGTCGAGCTCGGCGATGGCCCCGAACAGCAAGCAGGGGATCGCAAAACCCTGCGTGAACTTGGTTAGCCCGTCGATATAGACGTCGGGGAACAAACCCCGCCAACGCGCGACATAGCCAAACCCGATCACCAGAAAGACCGGCAGAATGACGTCGAGAAGCGCGCTCATATCCGTTCACATTTCATAGGTGATGGTCATCCCGTCAAAAGCGGGGGTGATATGCGACGGCGTTTCAGCTTCGATCGTCGCATAGTCGAGATCGATATGCATGTTCGTCAATACGGCGCGGCGCGGCGCGGCGCGGTCGATCCATTCCAGCGTCTGCGCCAAATGAGAATGGCTGGGATGCGGGTCACGCCGCAATGCGTCGACGATCCAACAATCGAGCGAGCGCAAAACGGTCCAAGCGGGTTCGGGGATGGCATTGACATCCGGCAGATAAGCCAGATCGCCTACCCGGAACCCAAGGGCGTTGATGGCGCCGTGGCGCACCTGAAAAGGCGTCATCGCGATGGGACCACCGGTGCCGTCGATCACCATATCGCCATCGATGGTGTTGATATCCAGGATCGGCGGATAGGGGGAATTGGGCGGTTGTACGAACGCATAACTGAAACGATTGAGCAGATCGTTCTGCGTCGCGCCGTCGGCCCAGACGCTCAAACGATGGCGCATGTTGAAAACGATCATGCGCAAATCGTCCAGGCCATGCACGTGATCGGCATGGGCATGCGTGTAGACCACTGCATCCAAGGTGCCGATGCCGGCGGCGAGAAGCTGCGCGCGCAGATCGGGGGACGTGTCGATCAGAACCCTGGTGACGCCGTCGTCCGCGATCTGTTCGACCAGAAGAGAACAGCGTGAGCGCCGATTCTTAGGATTTTCGGGATCGCAGCGGCCCCAATGGCCACCGAGGCGCGGCACGCCCCCGGACGAGCCGCAGCCCAAGATCGTGAAACGGCGCTTCACCATCAGAGCGCCTGTGCCCAACGGGCAGCTTTCGGAAAAAGCCGATTGAAATTCGCCGTGGTCCGTGCGGCGAAATCTTCGAGGGATACGCCGAAGAGTTCCGCCCCTTTGGCAGCGGTCTGCGCGACATAGGCGGGTTCGTTGCGTTTGCCACGATAGGGGGGAGGGGCCAGATAGGGGGCGTCCGTTTCGACGAGAATCCGGTCGAGGGGCGCAGACGCGAAGATGTTGCGCAACTCGTGGCTTTTGGGAAAGGCCGTGATGCCGGACATGGACAGGTAAAAGCCAAGTTCCAGCGCCGCGTCGGCAAGTGCCGCACCGCTGGAAAAGCAATGCATCACACAATCGAAGGCTCCGACGCGATACTCTTCCGTCAGGAGGCGGATCATGTCTTCGTCCGCGGCGCGCGCATGAACGATCAGCGGCAAATTCGTCTGTCGTGCGGCTTCGATATGGATGCGCAAACTCTCTTGCTGAACGGCCGCGCTGTCGGCGGTGTAGTGATAGTCGAGGCCGGTTTCGCCGATCCCCACGAATTTCGGATGATGTTCGAGGGTGATGAATTCATC
This sequence comes from Pseudomonadota bacterium, assembly GCA_039195495.1. Classification (GTDB taxonomy): domain Bacteria; phylum Pseudomonadota; class Alphaproteobacteria; order Rhodobacterales; family Rhodobacteraceae; genus JBCCVK01. Next base: position 4,932 of record JBCCVK010000016.1, on the reverse strand, counting down.
GACCGTCGCCAGGGGCTCTTCCATGACCGCCATCGGATGGACGCCCGCCGCGTAGAAAATCGGAGCATACGCGTCGGCAAGCGCGCGGACCCTTGGTTCCAGACGGAGGCGCGTGCAGATGGTAAGGGCGCGCGTCACGCCGGCTTTTGCCGCACGATGGATCACGTCCGCATGCTCGCCATCGAAATCCGGGAAATCCAGATGGCAATGACTATCGACAAGGATCGGGGTCATGGAGGTTTCAACGTGCAGCCAACCGGGCCGCCATTTGGTCAATCTTCAAAACCATATCAAGGATGAGCGCGGCGGGGTCAAGATTGACTGCCCGGCCATGCTGGGACCGTGCGCTCAACGTCTGGGTCAGTTCCGCCCAGTCGCGTGCCGCGGCGTCGCAAGGGCAGAGCCGTTGCAAGAGCGCGGCTTCCCCCTCGGTGGCCTCCTCGGGCGGGGTGCCGATCACGCCCGTTCGCGCCAGGCGCGACAGAAACAACTCCAGCAGATGCGTCAGCAGTGCGAACCGATCGGCAGCCTGTCTGCCGACGGCACTGTCGGCCAGTTTCAAAGCGCCCGGGCGATCGATATTCGGTATCGTTGCGAACAAAGCGACAAGCTCTTCATAGATTTGCGTGCCACCCAGACTTGCCAAACGCACGGCTTGTCCGACGGATCCGGCCGCCAATTCTGCAATCCCCGGCGTCGTGTGGGAAAACCTGGCCTGGCGCAAGGCGCATCGAAGGTCGTCGGCTCCAAGCGTCTGACACCGCAGCACCCGGCAGCGGCTTCGGATGGTCGCGAGAAGCTTCCAAGGTCGATGACCGATCAACAGGAAATGGACACGGGCCGGTGGTTCCTCGAGGATCTTCAAAAGTGCGTTTGCGGCGGGGCCGTTCAATTCGTCGGCGGCGTCGACGATCACGACACGGCGCCCGCCATCGGTTGCCGAAAGCGAAAAGAAATCTTTCAGTTTGCGCACCTCATCGATCGTGATGTCCTGTTTCAATCGATCGGTTTTTTCGTCGAAGGGGCGGCGTAACAGGAAAAGGCCCGGCTCGGAAAGCGCCGCCATCCGACGGGCGACCGGATGCGCAGGATCGACGAGCAGGCTTTCGGGCGACAACGGGGCGTCGGGCGATCCGTCTTCCCGGATGGAGGGCGTCGTCAGCAAAAAGCGCGCGATTTTCCACGCCAGCGTTGCTTTGCCGATACCACGAGGGCCGATGATCAGCCAAGCGTGATGAAGGCGGTTGCTGGCGCATGTTTCGAAAAACGCCCTGATCGCCGCATCCTGTCCGAAGATGTGTTCCGTTTCGCGCGGATGCGGTGCCCCGGGCATGCAGTCGGGTTCGGGGCGCGCGTTCACAGGATGGCCTTGACGCGGGACAGGATGTCGGCGGCGACCGTGCCGGTGTCCCGGTCACCGTCGATCAGCCGACAGCGCTCCGGGTGGTCTCGCGCCAATGTTCGGAATCCCGCGCGCAAACGTTCCTGAAATCGGAGACCGAAGTCCTCGAACCGGTCTTTGCCGTTTTTGCGCGTCGGGCGACGCCCCGAGGCGGCGGCTGGATCGATGTCGAGGATGAAGGTCAAATCGGGCGTGCGGCCGATCGTCAGTTCATGCAGCATATCGACCATCTCGCGCAGGTCACCGCGCGTGATCCCTTGATAGACGCGTGTGGAATCCGCGAAACGATCCGATATTACGATCTGGCCGGCCTTCAATGCCGGGCGGATTTTCTTTTCCAGATGATCCCGGCGGGCCGCCGTGAACAGGAGGAGTTCGGTTTCCGCCGACCAGCGGTCGGGATCGCCTTCGACCAGCAGCCGTCGGATCTCCTCGGCACCCGGAGAACCGCCGGGTTCGCGGGTGTGGAGAACATCATGACCACGGGAGCGCAACGCTTCGGCCAAACGTTTCGATTGCGTCGACTTGCCCGCTCCGTCAATCCCCTCAAAGGTCAGAAACAAGCCGCACCCGTCCATCAGCGCCGCGCCGCTGCGCCCGCAAGTTCGTGTAACAAAACGCGGGCCGCCGTGCGCAAGCGGGTCGCGAATCCGCCGCCGCCGATATCCGCTTCGGCGACCAGCGGCCGCCGGACCGGCGCCAGCCCGGGTGCGGTGACAACCAGGGTCGCCACCTCGTCTCCCGCTGCGATCGGGGCTCTGAGCGGTCCCTCATACTCGACGGCCGCTGCGAGTTCGTCCTGGCCAAGCGCCGGAAGCACCATGCGCAGGTCTTGAGCCGCGACCAATCCGACATCGGGTGCGTTGCCCAGCCAGACATCGGCATGTGCCAGGCGCGTGCCTTTTCTGATTACGGTTTTCTCCACGAACTGGCGAAACCCCCAGTTGATGATGCGCTCGGCCTCCTCGGCGCGGGCCGCCCGCGAATCGAGCCCGGTTATGACGAACACGATCCGGCGGTTCCCCTGCATCGCCGATCCGACCAAGCCATAGCCCGCCTCCTGGGTATGGCCGGTCTTCAGTCCGTCGGCGCCGATGTTGAGGCGCAACAATGGGTTGCGATTGAAACGGTTTTCCGGTGCGCGCTCTTTGTATAGGTATTCGACCTGCGCGAAGTATCCGTAATATTCCGGAAATTCGCGGATCAGACGATCCGCCAGAATGCCGAGATCTCTGGTGGACATGCGATGGTTGGGATCGGGCCAGCCGGAAGCGTTGGCGAAAACGGATTGCGTCATCCCGAGTTTCGCGGCCATGGTATTCATCTGACGGGCGAAATTGTCCTCGGTTCCCGCAAGGCCCTCGGCGACGACCACACAGGCGTCGTTGCCCGATTGCACGATGATACCCTGGATCAGATCACGCACGGAAGGGCGATCGGTCGTATTCAGAAACATCGTCGAGCCGCCGATCGCCTGCGCCCGCGCGGACACCGAAAATTCGGTTTCCATCGTTACCCTTTGATCCCGCAGCGCATTGAACAGCATGTAAAGCGTCATCAGTTTCGACATGCTGGCGGGCGGCAGGGGCGTCTCGGCGTTCTTCGACATCAGCACCGTCCGTGTCGAGTAGTCGATGACATAGGCGGCGGCGGCACGCGTTTCGAAACCGGTTTGCGCGGATACCGCGCTCGCCGCCAAGGAGGTCAGCGCGACGAAACAGATCTGGAAAGTGCGAAACATGAATCCTCGCTATCCTTAGTCCGATACGAAATAGGCATCGGTATAGCCGAGCCCCTTGATGCTTTTAAGCAGTTGCGCACGCTCTCTCGCGGAGGTCGCGGGACCAACCAGCACCCGCCAGAACGTTTTTCCCCTGGAGACGGATTTTTCAATCGCGGGCACGATGCCGGATCCGCGCAGTGCGTCGCCGGTCCGGATCGCATTCCCCTCCACACTGTACAGGCCGATTTGAATAAACGGCTTGTCCAGGCCGAACGGTTTAGATGGCGCGACGGCCAGTGCAGCAGTCTGCGGGGCGGGGAGCGCGGCCGTTGGCGGCGGCGGGGCAGGCGCCGGCACGGCCGCCGCCTGTTCCTCGGTCATCCTTTCGACCTCCTGCTTCCGCAGGGCGGTGACATTCAGCATCGTCGGCCGTCCATCCGGGATGTCCAATGCCGCGGCGGTGTCCGAGGATATCTGCAAGATGGGACCCGAAGCCTCCCGCGCGCGCTGGAACAACGATCCGATCACAAATTTTCCATTGGTTTCATTGCGAATGATAACACGTTCGGGGGACTTGGCGTCGGGATGCGCAACCCAGACGCCGCCAAGGGACGGGCGGCCGTCCCACAGACCCGCATCCGTCGTCTGAAACACATCCGGCGCCTCCACGTCCCGCGCCACCAAGCGTGTCGAACGAAGCGTGCCGTCCTCTGCCTCGCCTTTCGACGTCAAAAGACCCGGGGCCATTCCCTGTGCACAGGCGCCGAGCCCGAGACAAAGACAACTCGCCACAAAAAGCCGGTTCATCAGATATGTGCCTGTCATGTCCGCCGCCTTGACGCCGGTTCTCGCCTACCCGAACGCGATCCCGATCTGACCGAACCATAGCCAGATCGACGGATTATGGAAAGCCCCGGCGCGTGATCCGGCAAAAAACGGCCCGCGCGGGAAGGCTTCCAGAATCGGAAGGCCCCCGGTACACAGCCGCGACCGGAGAAGTGGCAGAGTGGTCGAATGCGGCGGTCTTGAAAACCGTTGACCGTGCAAGCGGTCCGTGGGTTCGAATCCCACCTTCTCCGCCAGATTTTTTGATCAAGTATTTGATATATGTTAGGATATTGACCCGCCTGGAAAATTGTTCCCACATCTGTCCCCACGCCATGCGGTTATCCGATCACACGTGCCGATATACGGGTGAATGGCCGTTTCGGTGGTGCGTCGGTTGACGTGGCCTGGCACCGTGTTTTGTCGGTTCCGGGTGGCCTTGACTTGCCCGGGGGCGAGGTGCTGGTGTCGGTGTCAACAAGGTTTTAAGGGATGGGCATGAAGATCAAGCGTTTTCTCGATCGGATCATCGCGGCTGTGTCGACGGCGGCGGTGGTGATCCAGCCTGTTCTTGCGCAGACGGTCGTGACGTCGCCCGACGGGTCCGATCTGAACGCGGGGTCGGGGAACGGTGTGCCCTTGGTGATGATCGCGGGCGCCGATCCCGATGGGGTGTCGCATAATCTGTTCGGCCAGTTCGACGTGGGGTCCGAGGGCCTGATCCTGAACAACAACGCCACGAACGGCGTGGTGATGACCGAGCTGGGCGGTCTGATCGTGCCGAACGCGAACGTGACCGGCAACGCGGCGTCGGTGATCCTGAACGAGGTGACGGGGGCGAACGCCTCGCGGCTTCTGGGGGCGCTGGAGGTTGGCGGCACGGCCGCGGACGTGATCGTGGCCAACCCTTACGGGATCACCTGCGACGGCTGCGGGTTTCTGAACACCGGGCATCTGACGCTGACGACCGGGACGCCGAGCT
>JBCCVK010000015.1:0-13817 GCA_039195495.1 Pseudomonadota bacterium | reverse complement strand
CGATGCCGGATCGCGGGCAAGTATGGCCGCATTCCCGTCCATCGGGGTTTTATCGCGCCCCGTTTGCCGCTAGATTGCGCCGAAGGCGGGGAAAAATCGGTGAAAGAAAAGATGAGCAGACCCACTTGCGGAGCGGCGGCGGCACTCGCCTGCATGGCGCTTGCGGGATGTGAGAACGGCGTCATGCCGGCATCGAACCTGCCCGGCCGCGTTGCGGTTGTGCCGGCTGAAACGGTCTTTCCGGCCGAGGCGCCGGCCGATACGTGCTGGGCGCGCGAAGTCATGCCGGCGGTCATCGATACGATAACCGAACAGATCATGATCCGGCCGGCGCGGGTCGCGGCGGATGGTGCCGTCACGTCGCCCGCGGCCTTCAGAACCGAAAGCCGGCAGAAAATCGTGCAGGATCGCCGGGAGGTGATTTTTGAAACCCCTTGCCCGGCCCAGATGACCCAGGAACGGATCGCCGCGCTGCAACGCGCCCTGCAGGCGCGCGGATATCTCACCGGGCCGATCACGGGGGGGCTGGATGCGCGCACCTTGCGTGCCACACGCGCTTTTCAGGAACCCCGAGGGCTTGCGAGCGCCACCCTGTCGCTTGAGACCGCGCGCCGCCTGGGGCTGATCGCCTATCCGCGGCAGGTGACCACGGAGTGAAAAGGGATCTGATCCCCCGGAGCGCCGCCGAATTTCGCCGCCCCAGTGGCTGATCCGAATCTTTCACCAAAGGCCGATCGTCGCGAAGAGCGGATGCCGGACGAATTTTCAGGCGATCCGTCTTTGATATCGGCCATCTCGCCCGTGGGCTGCCGGCCGGCATCGCGAGACGACCGGAATGCATGCGGGCGGCGCATGCAGGGACCAGCGGTTGACGACGGCAGGGAGCCTGTCATCTCAAATACGAGCGCCTCGCATGGGCCTGCGCCACGGTTCACAACGGCCGCTCCCTTTGGCCGGCCTTTCAGACGGCCCGTCTTTGTTCCAGATGGCTGATCAATGCGCGTGCATTCGCCGTGGGGCGTCCTTTCACCCGGCGATAGTCGGACCCGTCGCGGTTGCGCGTCATCAGTCCTTGGGTCACAAGGCTGCGACGCAAAATGGCCGGGTCTTCAAAGAGGTGACCGGCATTCAAAAGCGCATTCACTTCGGGTTCCTGTAGGCATATCCCCTTGGGAAAGCGTGCCCAGAGCGCCCATAGGCAAAGGTCCTGCACCGACTGCCGCGACGGCCATTTTTTCAAACGCCCGATGGCGTCAAACTGATGAAGCGCCCTTTCAACCAGCTTGTGATCCACCACTTCGGGTCTCGTCGGCGTCGCAAGCCGCCGCCCAGCCGAATGCGCCGCTTTCAGGTGTTGAAAGTTCCGAAAGCCCGAAGCACGGGCCACCATGTTCATGAGACTCAAATGTCCCGGCATGTCCGCCGCAGCGCGCAACTGTCTTGCGAGCGACCGGGTGAATGTTGAAATATCGTCCGCCAGAAGCGGAATGGGCTGTCTCGACATATCATTTTCCCATCGGGCCGACTGAAACGTCGTTGGTCGCCGACTTACGACACGGCCTCGAATTGACATATCGCATGGGTTTCGAGCGATGGCAGGTTTAGCTCTCCCAAAAGGAGCAGCGACGCCTCGGTGGCTGCCGACCGGACGGTAAATCTAGGACATTTCCGGAAGGCTTGCAAGGGGGGTGAACCGGATGGCCGCCGCCGCGCGGTGAACCGACACCCCGGAAAGGCACGACCTTTTGCCAGTCCCTCGATCATATCAAAATCTCTGCAAGACCGGCGGGTGTCGGTCGCGGCCGTGACGACACGCGCTCGCTCTCTGGTTCGGAAGGCGTCGGTGCATATCCGGGGCTCCGAAGCCCGATTAGATGAACCGGCAGGATCGGCCCCCATGCCTTGGGGGCGATCAGGGGGCGCAAGCGGAAAGCCAGCGGGGCGCGTGGGGGCAACATATCGCCCCACCCAAAAGCTGGATATATGTCGGCAATCGCGACCGCCCATCCGGGACCAAACAGACAGGGGCCATATGAAGGGACGCGCGGCCTCGAAATCACATGCGAATCATGATCGAGTTTTAAATGCAATCGGGCAGATTCCACCTTGCCTTTCAAACGGAGGTGTGATTTGGGGATGCAACGCGGGCCGCGTGTGGATGATCTTGTCAGCGGTGCGTTATTCCCGTCTTCGGGTTTGCGGGTCGCTGCCCGGAATGGTCTTCAGGGGATACGAAAACAGATGGCGGCTGATCTGCGCAAGCCCCTCAGGAAACGAAAGTATTGTCGCCGATGAGGTCAGATGCTTCGATCGGGCGGTGAATGACAGAAGAGCCTCTTGACACATTTCGACGATCTCGGTCCGGCCGAGCAGCTCCTGCGGGCCACGTCCGCCCGAGGGTACATCAACCCCACCCCGATTCGGACCAAGGTCGTTGCCGCCTTGGCGGCGGGGGGGGACGTGATCGGCATCGCGCAGTCCGGCATCGTGAAAACGACGCCCTCCGGTCCGCCGCTTCCGGATCGAACCAAGACCGTCGTCGTCGATGAAGCGGACCAGATGATGGTTCTTGGCTGCCTGCCCGCAATCGGCGAAATCATGACGCATCCGTCCGCGCCGCGCCGGACTGTTCCGGTCACAGCCGATGTCGCCGCCCGGGGCATTGACATCGACGATGTCACCCATGCGATCGGCTTCGAACTTCCCGACATGCCCGGGGCCCATGTGCATCGCATCGGCCGCACGGCGCAGGCCGGGCGCGCCGTTTCGTCTTGCGGCCCGTCCGAACGGAAGCGGCCGGCGCGCATCGAACGGCTGGTCGATACCCGACTCCCGCGCGCGGCGAATGGGGGTAAATCGGCACGGCCTGCAACCGATACCGGCCGGGAAACAGGCGAAGACGCGGATAAAAGCCTGTCCGGCAAGAAACGTCGATGCCACGGGGCAGGTGAAAAGCCGAAAACGCGGTCATCGACCCGGCCCTCGCAGGGCCAGCCGGGACTGCTTGAAAGCGCTCATGCGGCATCCACGAGATCTGCCGCTTAACGGCAGCCCATCCACATATCAATCTGGACGCTCATCAATCATCGATCATTGAAAGGAAGATGTTATGCCTACCGGAACCGTAAAATGGTTTAACGAGACCAAAGGCTATGGCTTTATCGCCCCGGAAGATGGCGGCAAAGATGTGTTCGTGCATATCTCCGCCGTCGAACGCGCCGGGCTTACCGGCCTCAACGAAGGCGATAAAATCGGTTTCGACGTGCAGGTCGACAAAATGCGCGGCAAGAGTTCGGCGATCAATCTGAAAGTGGAGTAGGATATCGTCGGGTCCTGCTGACCGCGGCGGGCCCCCGCGACGTGTTCGGGAGCGATCCCGAAAAACAACATGCGCCCGTTTTAGAGCGGCGGTGTCGGACTACGTTTTGATTCCGCCGCCCGCGCGGATGCGGGCGAGGGACCGGGTTGAATTTGCCCTGAAAGGGCGTGCGCATGGCGGCAAGGGGCGGCCCGCCGCCGCCGGTCGCCCCCGGGTCGAGACCTCATCCCCTCGGAGGGAAAGCGGGAAGAGGCGCTTCGAAGCGATCGTCGCCTGGTAGATCGTTGGACCGCGCTATGGCAACGTCACGCACCCGATCGCATCTAGGTGAAATCCAATTGGACTTTTATTGCCGATTGCCGATCCGTTGCCAGTTCGAAAGCTTGTAAGGCGTCGGTCATGGCGCGGACCTGCGTTACGATCGGAGCCACGTTGACGCGCTTTCGCCGCATCATGTCGACCGCATTTTCAAACTCTCCATGGAACCGGAAAGAACCTGTCAGCCTGAGTTCCTTCGTCGTCATTGCCTGCACCGGAAGCGTCATGTCACCGCCCAGGCCGAGTTGCGCGATTACACCACGCGGGGCGATGGCGGCCACCGCCGCAGCGAGGGCCTTCGCGACTCCGCTACACTCGAAATGCACGTCGAAATAGCCCTTGTCTTTTTCAAACCGCTCCAGAGCGTTCGGTGTCTCGGCGACGTTGATGGCGATGTCGGCGCCGATTTCAGCCGCTTTTTCGAGCGTGAATGCGGCCACGTCCGTCGCGACGATCTCGACGGCGCCAGCTGCGCGTGAGACGAGAATCGCAAGCAGCCCGATGGGACCGCAGCCGGTGACGAGCACCCGTTTGCCCAACAGATCACCCGCCTGAAGCGCGGCGTGGAGCACGACGGAAAGTGGTTCCGCCATCGCCGCCTCCGTTGCGGCAAGACCGTCGGCCGGAACGCATTGGGAAGCGTCGGCGACGAGAAACTGACGAAAGGCGCCCTGAATATGTGGATAGGGCATCGCGGAGCCGTAGAAACGCATGTTAAGGCAATGGTTCTGCATGCCGCGTTGACAGAAACGGCAAGTCCCGCAGGGACGGGAAGGGGACACGGCGACGCGCTGTCCTTCCACGAGGCCATCAACGCCTGCCCCAAGTGCGGCAACGCGGCCCGCGACTTCGTGGCCGAGGATCATTGGTTCCTTCAGCCGCACGCTGCCGAAGCCGCCATGGTTGTAGTAATGCAGATCCGAGCCGCAAATGCCGCCGAACTCCACCTGGATCAGAACCTCGCCGGGCCCCGGGGAGGGATCGGGATGCTCCGCTATGCGCAGGTCTTTCGCGGCATGGATTGTGATCGTCTTCATCGATGGTTCCTCACAAAACGGGGGTCAAAAGTGGTTTGCCGGCGAAATGCGCGGTCAGGTTGTCGCGGACAAGCTTGCCCATGGCTTTGCGTGTTTCGACCGTGCCGCTGGCGTGATGCGGCTGCAGAAGAACGTTGTCGAGGTCGAGATAACGGGGATCGAGAGCCGGTTCACCTTCGAAGACGTCAAGCGCCGCTAGGCCGAGCGTACCCGCCTGAAGCGCGGCGATCAGCGCCTCTTCGTCGATGTTCGAGGCGCGCGAGATGTTGATGATCATGCCCTCGGGCCCGACCGCCTCGATCAACTCCTTACCCACGATGTGCCGGGTCTCCGCCGAGGCGGCCAGCGTCACGAAAAGGAAATCAGCGTGTTCGGCCAAACGCACCGGGTCGGCCACGAAAGTCCAATCCGGGGCATAGTCCCTGGCGGCGATATCGGTATAGGCGATGTCCATTTCGAATCCGGCAAGACGCTTGCCGACTTCAAATCCGATTCGTCCGAGGCCCAAGATGCCCGCCTTGCGCCCAAAGACGCGACGCTTGAGCGGGTAAAGCCCCCTGGCCGCCCACGAGCCATCGCGCACCCACGCTTCGGCGCCCACCATGCCACGCGACAGGCAAAGCATCATCGCGACACCCAAATCGGCCACGTCGCCGGTCAGCACGTCGGGGGTATTGGCGATGTGAATGCCGCGTCGCCGACAGGCTTCCACGTCGACCGCGTCGAAACCCACGCCATAGACCGCAATCACTTCGAGATTCGGGCAGGAAGCGATCATTGCCGCATCCGCGCCCAACTCACCGCGCGTCGCGATTGCGCGTATCCGTGGCCCGTGTTCGGCAAGGAAGGCGTCTCGGTCATCCGCCTCGAACAGCCGCTTCATGTCGAAGATTTCCTCAAAAGGTATTTGATCCCAGTCGGGATAGGGACCAACTTGCAGTATGACAGGCTTTGGCACGGGAATTTCCTTGCTTGACATTTTATGTTACCGATAACATGCTATCCATAACACCCACGCTCCGTCAACGGGCCGCAGTAAGGAAAGGTGCAGAGATGTCCGATTTGTTTTCGCTGGCTGGAAGGCGCGCACTGATAACCGGGTCTTCTCAGGGGATCGGATTCGCTTTGGCGACAGGATTGGCGGAGGCGCGGGCCGAAATCGTCCTGAACGGGCGCGATGCCGATAAATTGGCGGAGGCGGCGGACCGATTGCGGGCTGCTGGGGCGGCCGTCCATGAACTGGGGTTTGACGCCACTGACCACGACGCGGTTCGGTCGGCAGTCGACGGATTCGAGGCCGAGACCGGCGCCATAGACATACTGGTCAACAATGCGGGCATGCAGTATCGCACCCCGCTGGAGGATTTTCCCGCAGCGGCCTTCGAGCGCTTGCTGCAAACCAATGTTGCAAGCGTCTTTCACGTCGGTCAGGCGGTCGCGCGCCACATGATCGGGCGCGGTGCGGGAAAGATCATCAATATCGCCAGCGTGCAGACGGCGCAGGCACGGCCGGGGATCGCGCCATATACCGCGACCAAGGGGGCGGTCGCCAATCTGACCAAGGGTATGGCGACCGATTGGGCCAGATACGGGCTTCAGTGCAACGCCATCGCCCCGGGTTATTTCGAGACCCCGCTTAATGCCGCGCTGGTGGCGGATCCCGAATTCTCCGCCTGGCTTGAAAAACGCACGCCCGCCGGCCGTTGGGGAAAGGTCGAGGAATTGGTCGGCGCCTGTGTCTTCCTGTCGTCGGAAGCCTCGAGTTTCGTCAATGGCCACACGCTTTTTGTCGATGGCGGCATAACGGCGTCGCTTTGATGCGTTGCTATGTGATCATGGGCGTCGCGGGCTGCGGCAAGACCTCGGTGGGCGCGGCGGTCGCCGCGCGAACGGTCATGACATTCGTGGATGGCGATACGCTGCATCCCCGCTCGAATATCGAGAAGATATCGAAGGGCGTCCCGCTCGAAGACGATCACCGCGCGCCGTGGCTTGTCGACGTAGGCAAGACGCTTGCCGAAATCAAAGGGCCTTCCATCATCGGATGTTCGGCTTTAAAGCGTCACTATCGGGACATCATTCGCGATGCGGCGCAAGAGGCGGTGTGCTTTCTTCATCTCGACGCCCCGAAGCCCATCGTGGCCGAACGGATGGCGGCACGCAGGGGGCATTTCATGCCGATATCGTTGCTCGACAGCCAATATGCGGTGCTTGAGCCGTTGGAAGCGGATGAAATCGGGCGACGGGTGGATATTGCGCAACCGTTTGAGGACGTCGTGCGCGACGGGGAGCTTTACATGAAGGAGATGCTTGGATGAGCGAAAAGATCGCCCTGATCGGCGCAGGCGCCATGGGCGGCGCCATCGGCACGAGATTTCTTGAGACCGGGAACAGTTTGAAGGTCTTCGATCTCGACCCCCGGAAGGTCGCCACGCTGGTGTCCAAGGGCGGGATGGCCGCGGAAAGCGCGGCGGATGCCGGCCGGAACGTGGATTTCGTAATCACCAGCCTCAACTCGGCGAAGATCGTCGAATTGGCGGCCTTTGGCGAAAACGGTATCGCCGAAGGCGCCGCGCCGGGAACGCTCATTATCGATATGTCGTCGATCGACCCGGGCGCGACGCGTGAGTTGGCGGCGAAGGCAAGGGCAAGAGATCTGGCCTGGGTCGACAGCCCGCTGTCGGGCGGGGCGCCCAAGGCTTTGATCGGGGAACTCACGCTGATGGCGGGCGGCACGCCCGAGGATGTGGCGCGCGCGCATATCGCGCTGCGACATGTCGCCTTGAACTATACCCATATGGGGCCGTCCGGGGCCGGACAGACCACCAAACTCATTAACCAGGTGCTGTGTGGTCTTGGTTTTCTCGCCGTGGCCGAAGCCACGCAGCTGGCGCTGGATGCCGGCGTCGATGTCGAGAAGATTCCGCAGGCGCTGAGGGGCGGGCGCGCCGACAGCGTGCTCTTGCAGGAATATCTACCGCGCTTTGCGACGAAGGATTATCACCGCACCGGCCGCATCGACAATATGGTGAAGGATCTCGATGCGGTGAACGATCTGGCGCGTCAGACCGGCACGTCGATGCCGATGACCGCGCTTTGCGGCGAGATCCATCGGATGTTGACGGCGGCGGGGCTTGGCGGAGAGGATCAAGCCGTCGTCATGGAGTTTTTCAAAGGTGCAAAGGAGGAGATTGTCGCATGATCACCCGGTTTGCTCTGTTCGAAGGGTCGATCAAGGAAGGCAAGACGGAGGCTTTTCGAACGGCCGTCAAGGAACGGCTGGTACCGTTGTGGACACGGTTCCCGGGCAATACGGATGTCCGGGTGATGTTCGGCGAGGATCATGACGAAGGCGCGCCGGAATTTCCACTGATACTGGCCATCAGTTATCCCGATACGGCCACGATGACGGCCGCGCTCGATTCATCGGCGCGTTTTCAATCCAAGAGCGTCACCGGCCAGATCGTGGAGGAATTTTTCGACGGGCGAATCCACCACCATGTCGCCGAGCGGCATGAGTTCGTCGCCTGACCGGTCATGATCACTCGCATCACCATGCGCGATGTCGCCGAGGCGGTCGGGGTTTCCCCCATGACCGTCTCGCGCGCGTTTCGGGACGATGAAACGGTGAGCACCAAGACACGCGCGCGGATCCGGCAAGCCGCGCAAGAGCTCGGCTATGTCTATGACAGTACCGCGACGGCGTTCCGCACGCAGAAGAGCGGCTTCGTCGCGGTGACCCTGCCGTCGATCAACAATGCCAACTTTGCGGAAACCTATCGAGGGCTGTCCGAACGGATCGGCGACAGCGGCATGCAACTCCTGCTGGGGGCCACCGGCTATCGCATCGAAAAGGAAGAGGAGCTTGTGCGGCAACTGTTGACGCGAAATCCGGAAGCCCTGGTGCTTACGGGGGGCCATCATACGCCGGCCACGAGAGCGCTGATCACCATCCGCGGACTGCCCGTCATCGAAATGTGGGACCTGCCGGAAATACCGCTGGGATATTCGGTCGGTTTCTCCAATGCGGCGGCGATGGGCCGGATCGTAGAGCATCTGAGCGCCTCGGGCCGCCGGCGGCTTGCCTTCGTCGGCGCCGCGGAAGGGGCAGATCTTCGCGGCGCCGCGCGGCGCGCCGGGGTGATTTCGGCGGCCGCGGAGCTTGGCCTGCCCGAGGTCGAGCCGATAGACGCCGGCCCGGCGCCGGTGTCCATGCAGCATGGGGCCGCGGCGGTGGCGCGGCTTGGCCATTCGGTCCGCGCTTTCGACGCTTTGGTATGTGTTTCTGATCCGGTCGCTTTCGGCGCCCTCAGCGAATGTCGCCGTTTGGGCGTTTCGGTGCCGGACGAACTTGCCATCACCGGGTTTGGCCATTTCGAAGTCGCTGCGGTATCCGAGCCCCGCATTACGACTGTCGATGTCAATGCAAGGCGCATCGGCGAAGAAGTCGCCCGGGTGCTCGACGGTATGCTCTCGGGGGAAGAATTGGCCGGCCGGATCGACTTGGGCGCCTCACTCGTCCTGGGTGGTACGAGCTAGCGACGTTCCTCGGCCGACACGGTCGTGCCCGGGATCAAATGAAACCCGATGTCCCGACAGGCCGATACGGGTTCGTTGGAAAGCCGCGCGAGCATCATTTCGGCGGCCGCCTGGCCGAGTTTGAGATGCGGCACATGCATCGACGTCAGTCGTTCGGGCAGGACCGAGGCGATGGGAAGATCGCCCCAGCCGGCGATCCCGATATCGCGCGGCACGCGCATTCCGCGGCCGAGACAATATTGCAGCCCGCCAAAGGCCATCGCGTCGTTTTGAAAAAAAATGCACTCGATGTCAGAGGTGCCGGCCAGCAACTGCTCGGTTCCGTAGAAGCCCGTATAGTACGTCGCCGTGTCGTGCAGGCAAAGCTGTTTGACGATATGACCGCCTCCGCCTTCCACGGCCTTGCAGAACCCGTCAAGCCGGGTCGTCGCGGCATTCGCGGTGTCGTGCGAGGTTCCGACATAACCGATGTTGCCGTAACCGCAGCCGATCAGATAACGGCCCATCTCCGACCCGCTGTCGAAGTGGTTGATCCCGACGCTCATATCGAGGGGGCTGGAATTCAGATCCCAGATCTCGACAAGCGGAATTCCGGCGTTCTTCAGCATCTCGGTCGCCCGCGGCGAGTGGTAGCGACCGGTCAGGATCAGACCGGCGGGCTTCCAGGACAGCACCGTGCGAATCCAATTCTCTTCCTGCTGCTGAGTGTGCTGGGTAAGGCCGAGAACCGTCTGATGCCCAAACGATCCGAGCTTGCGGTCGATGCCCTCCAGCACCTGCGCGAAGACCTCGTTTCCGAGATCCGGAATCGAGACGCCGACGAAAGTCGAACTCGAATCTCCCGCGAACACCGTCGCCAGGCGATTCGGCAGATAGCCGAGTTCGTCCACCTTTTGGAGGACCAGCGCCCGGGTATTTTCCGAATATCCGCCCTCGCCGCGTAGAACGCGGCTCGCGGTCATCTTCGAGACGCCTGCGGCCCTGGCGACCTCGGAAAGGTTGACCCGGCCGTTTTTATTGGATTTTTCACTCAATTCGGGCGCTTTACGTTACGGGTAACTTAACGCTTGACATGCACGGGATCGTTCCGACAAATACTAGCGGAACGTTACGGGTAACTCAAATGCTTAGTTCGCCCGTGCAAGGGGGGAAAACGCGATGCGGAACCGGCAGCCGGGTCTGTTCTTCGACGGAATAGACAAGCATTTCGGCGGCACTTATGCGTTGAGGAACGTGTCGTTGTCCGTCGCCCGCGGCGAGATCGTCGCCCTTCTCGGCGAGAACGGTGCCGGTAAGTCGACGCTCATCAAGGTGCTCGGCGGAATTCACCCGCCGGATGCCGGCCGCGTTCTGATCGACGGCGCGCCCTATCGGCATCGTCCGGCAGGATTTAGCGCACGCCAGAAAGTGGCCTTCATCCACCAGGATCTTGGTCTGATCGAGTGGATGACCGTCGCCGAGAACATCGCCCTGGCGCTCGGATTCTCGCAGCGAAATGGCCTGATCCGCTGGAACGATGTCGAACGGTTCGCGGCCGAGGCGCTGGCGAAGGTCGATTGCGACTTCGAGCCGACGATCCGGGTCGAAGCCCTGACGCGAACGGAAAAGTCGCTGGTGGCGATTGCGCGCGCCCTGGCCGTGGACAGCGAATTCCTGGTTCTCGATGAGCCGACCGCGTCGTTGCCGGCGGATGAGGTCGAACGCCTGTTCGAGGCCATTCGCCCGCTGAGGGCGCGTGGCGTCGGCATGATCTACGTCAGCCACCGTCTGGATGAAATCTTTCGGATCGCCGACCGGGTGGCGGTGCTGCGCGACGGTGCCATGGTCGGGGTTCGCAGAATCGACCACACGACGCCCGAAGAGCTTGTGCAGAAGATCGTGGGGCGCAAGACCCGTGAAACGGTCAAAGGCGCCGGGACGCCGGGCGCCGAGGTGCTGACGTTGGAAAATTTCCAGGTGTCGGATGTCGGACCTCTGGATTTCACTTTGCGTCGGAACGAGATCGTGGGCCTCGTCGGATTGCGCGGCGCCGGGCACGAGGTGATTTCCCGCGCGCTTTTCGGTTTGGTGCCGTTCGAGGGCCGGGTCGGCCTCGATGGGCAGACGCCCGATCTGTCCGGACCGCAGGCCGCGCTCGCCTCCGGCATTGGTCTTGTGGCGCGGGATCGCACCGAGGAATCGGTGGCGATGAGCCTCACCATCCGCGAAAACACATTCCTCAATCCGCGGGGGATTGGGCGTGGCCTTCTTAACATGCTGTCGCCCAGGTCGGAGGCCGCGCGGGCCTCGGCGATCGGGGCCGAACTCGGGCTTGCGCCCAACGACCCGTCGCTTGCGATCGAAGCGCTGTCGGGCGGCAACCAGCAGAAAGTCGTGATCGGCAGGTGGCTTGCCACCAGACGGCGATTGCTTGTTTGCGAGGATCCGACGGCCGGCGTCGATGTGGGGGCGAAATCTGAAATCTACGCGTTGCTGAATCGCGCCCTGGCCGAGGGAATCGGTGTGCTGATCGTTTCGACCGATTTCGAGGAAATCGCCACGATCTGTCATCGGGCCATCGTTTTCAGTCAGGGCGCGATCATGGAAGAACTGAGCGGCACGCGCCTGACGACGGAAAAGCTGATCCAATCGGCATCGGCCGGAAACATTTCAACAGAAAGGGACGCGCCCCGTGCAATCGCTTGAGAGCAGCGCGCTGGAGCCAACCAAGGCCGACCTGAGAGGTCTCTCGATCGGCAGGCGGGTTATGCGCTTCTTGCCGGTCTACGGACTAGTCGTCCTGACGTTCCTTTTGATCGGACTTTTCTCCATCCTTCTGCCAAACACGTTCCCGACGATGCTGAACCTGCGCGCCATCGTCAGCGACAAGGCGATCATCGCGCTTCTGTCCCTGGGCGCGATGATTCCGATGGCGGCCGGGCGCATCGACCTCACCATCGGATACGGGATCGTGTTGTGGCACATTCTCGCGATCAGCTTGCAGACCATGCTCGGACTCCCTTGGCCGGTGGCGGTTTTGACGGTCTTGATGCTTGGCGCCTTCACCGGTCTTCTGAACGGACTGCTGGTCGAGGGTGCGAAAATCGACAGTTTCATCGCCACGCTCGGAACGGGTACGGTGCTTTACGCTCTCGCGTTGTGGCACACCGGCGGCCGGCAGATGGTCGGCATGCTGCCCGATGGATTTTACGCCCTGAACAACACGTTCATCCTCGGCTTGCCGATCACCGGCTATTACCTTCTCGCCATCACCGTGGTGATGTGGCTCATATTCGAATACACGCCGGTCGGTCGGTATCTGTATGCGATCGGCGCCAACCAGCGCGCCGCTCAGTTGAACGGTATTCCCACCCGGAAATACGTCATCTCCGCATTCGTGATCTCGGGGGTCATGACCGCCCTGGCGGGTGTGCTGCTGGCCGCGAAGCTTCGGATCGGTCAGGCGTCCGTGGGTCTTGAATTCCTGCTGCCGGCATTGGTCGGCGCCTTTCTTGGTTCCACGACCATCAAGCCGGGCCGGGTCAATGTCTGGGGCACCGTGGTGGGGGTCGCGATCCTTGCCGTGGGCATCTCGGGGATACAGCAATTCGGCGGTTCCTTCTGGGTCGAACCGCTCTTCAACGGGGTAACGCTGCTGATCGCCATCGGCATCGCAGGCTACGCGCAGCGCAGAAAAGGTGCGGAGAAGCGCTGACATTCATCCATCAAAGGGGGAACCATGCAAAAGAGAGCTTTCCTGAACGCCTTGTTCGTCTCGACGATGCTGGCAAGCGTGCCGGCCATCGCCCAAATGCCCTGGGATGGCCCGACCGCCGGTCCTGACGCGGCCAGGGACAAGTCCGTCGTCGTCGTTGCCGCCGACTTGAAGAATGGCGGCATTCTCGGTGTCACCAACGGTGTCGAGGAAGCTTCCGCCAAGATCGGCTGGGACGTTCGGGTTCTGGACGGTGCCGGTTCGATCCAGGGGCGCACCGCCGCCATCGGTCAGGCCCTGGCCTTGCAGCCTGACGGGATCATCATCAACGGCTTCGACGCGGTTGAGCAGCAAGCGGCCCTCGAGGACGTGACGAACGCGGGCATTCCTATGGTGGCTTGGCACTCGGGGCCAAAGATCGGCTGCGACGCGCCCGGCGGTATCTTCGCCAACGTCTCGACCGATGCGATGACCGTCTCGGAGGTCGCGGCGCAGTGGGCCATCGATGACGGCGGCAAGGATATCGGCGTCGTGATCTTCACCGACTCGACCTACCAGATCGCCATAGACAAGGCCGACCGGCTGAAGGAAACCATCGAAGCCGCCGGCGGCACCGTTCTCGAATATGTCGATACGCCGATTGCCGACACCTCGACCCGCATGGGGCCGCTGACCATCAGCCTGCTTCAGAAACATGGCGACGACTGGACCCACGCGCTGGCGATCAACGACCTGTATTTCGACTTCATGGGGCCATCGCTGGCCGTCGCCGGCCTGTCGCCGGAACGGGCCCCTCAGGCCGGATCGGCCGGAGATGGGTCGGAAGCCGCTTTTCAGCGGATCCGTTCGGGTGGTTATCAGGCCATCACCGTCGCCGAGCCGCTGAATCTTCAGGGCTGGCAGTTGATCG
>JBCCVK010000014.1:0-13820 GCA_039195495.1 Pseudomonadota bacterium | reverse complement strand
CCGCCGCACTGGCCCTCACCGCCAGCGGCGCCTTCGCCGCCGCCGAAAAATACACGTTGGATGCCAGCCACAGCCAGATTCTGTTCTCGTATAACCATCTCGGTTTCTCGACCACCTGGGGCATGTTCTCGGGCTTCGAAGGCGAGATCATGCTCGACCAAGGCGATCCCGCCAGGTCATCGGTGACGGTGTCGATGCCCGTGACGTCGATGTTCACCGGCTGGGAGCAGCGTGACAAACACTTCATGTCGCCGGATTTCTTCGACGCCCGGGACGGCGACCTGGTGACGTTCGTTTCAACCGATGTCGAAGTGACGGGCACGGATACGGCCGTCATCACCGGCGATCTGTCGATGAACGGCATCACCAAACCGGTGTCACTGGACGCCGTGCTGAACCAGATGGGGGTCAATCCGTTAAATCAAAAGGACTGGGTCGGGTTCAACGCCACCACCACGGTGCTGCGGAGCGATTTCGATCTTTCCGCCTATGCGCCGGCGGTCAGCGATCAGGTTCAGATCCAGATCTCGATCGAGGCCCAGAAGGCCGAATAAGGCATCTTACGCGCGACATGATGAGAAAACCGCCCTGGTGGTCGGGCGGTTTTCTCGGACCTTCCATATCAGTTCGTGGCACGCGTCGCCGTAAGCGCCACCTCTACCGCCACGTCAAGGCCAAGGGTGGAAGCATCGGGATAGGCGCTGCCGATCCCGAAATCGAGGCGGCGCAAGACGGCCGCGCCGCTCGCCGTGGCGGTGTCCCCTTCAATCCGCAGCGTGAAGGGAAGTTGAACGGGAACCTCCACGCCTTTCAAGGACAGCGCGCCATCCGCCAAATAGGCTCCGTCGGCATCACGCGGCAGCAAATCGGCCGAGAAGACCGCCACCGGATGAGTGGACGCATCCAGAAAATCCGCGCTCAACGCCTGGTTGGTGATGGAACCAAGGGTTAGACTCGAGACCGCGATGACGGCCTCAAGCGAACCATGTCGGCCTTCCGTCGGGGCCTCGCTGAATTCGATGGCAGCGGTCCATTCACCGAACGCACCGGTAACGGTGCTGCCGAGTTGCTGAACCGAAATGCTCACCGTGCCGTCCTGGACTTTCCAGCCCGAAACGGTCTCGGTCAGGTCGATCGCAGGGGAAGATGCATCCGACCGCAGACCGAGAACCATCCCCATCGAGAGCGCGACCATATGGACAACGACCGCGGCCGCCAAGGGTGTCCAACCGTCGCGGCGCCGGGGGGTGCCGACGGTATCGCCCGCACCTGGCCACATCCGCCTCAGCGTGTCGTCCCGGTCAATGAAATGATGTTTCAGCGCACCGGCGACATGTAGAGCGACCGACGCGAACAGAACCTTGGTGACGACATAATGGATCTGACCGAAGATATGGGCGAGATCGGGATCCTTCGGGATACCGGGCAGGGTATCGCCGAAGGGCAGCAACAAGGGCGCAAAACCGGTGGTCGCCGCATGGTGCAGCCAGCCTGAAAGCGGCACGATCACCAGCGAACCATAAAGAAGCCAATGCACAAGTTCGGCCAGAAACGATTCGACCGGCTTGTCGGCATTCAAGAGCCCGGGCTTGACTTGAACGGTGGCCCAGACGATCCGGGCGAGGCCGATGAGAAACGCGAGGACGCCGACGGTCTTGTGCAGGCTGAAAAGCATCGCCTTTTGCTGGAACTGGTCCTGGGTCTCGTAAGGAAGGCCGTTGGCGATCACGCCCAGCGGAATCGCGGTCAGGATCAAGAGGGCGGTGAGCCAGTGAAACATCTTGGTCACGCCGCCGTAGCGCATGAAGGAGTTGGTCAGAGGCATCAGAAGCTCCGTTCGCTGTCTTTGCTGCCCGCCTGGATAATGCGATGGCGGGACCGCTCAATGACACTGTCGCACAGCATCCGTGCGGGATCGACAGTGATTGCACCTAGCGGGCGTAGCCTGTATCCCCCGACGGAAACACATGCGGAGAAGGATATAATGCGGGCATTCGTATTTCCGGGTCAGGGAGCCCAGATCATCGGCATGGGGCGCGATCTGGCCCAAACCTATCCGGCGGCCAAAGCCGTCTTCGAAGAGGTGGACGCGGCGCTGGGCGAAAATCTGAGCGGGCTGATCTGGGAGGGCGATATCGAGACTCTGACCCTGACGGTCAATGCGCAGCCCGCGCTTATGGCGGTCTCGATAGCCGCGCTGCGCGCGCTGGAGACCGAGGGCGTGACGGTGCAAGCCGCCGCGTCATACGTGGCGGGACACTCGCTGGGCGAATATTCCGCACTGGCCGCCGCGGGAACGCTGCCCATTGCCGACGCCGCGCGGCTTCTGCGCGCGCGCGGCGCGGCGATGCAGGCGGCCGTGCCGGTGGGCGCGGGTGCGATGGCCGCACTGCTCGGGCTTGATTTCGAGGCGGTGGAAGCGGTGGCGGAAGAAGCCGCACAAGGCGAGGTTTGTCAGGCCGCGAATGACAACGATCCCGCCCAGACGGTGGTTTCGGGACATAAATCGGCGGTGGAGCGGGCCATCGCAATCGCCAAGTCCAAAGGCGCGAAGCGGGCCGTCCTGCTGCCGGTATCGGCCCCGTTTCACTGCGCGCTGATGCAGCCCGCGGCCGAGGTGATGGCAAAAGAGCTGCGCGATGTGAACATGCAGGCACCCAGAGTGCCCGTGGTGCCCAATGTCCTGGCCGCGGCCTGTGAAGACCCGGCCTCCCTGCGCCGTCTTCTGATCGAGCAGGTGACCCATGCGGTGCGCTGGCGCGAATCCGTCATCTGGATGGTTCACCAAGGTGTCGACGAAATCTGGGAGATCGGCGCAGGCAGGGCGCTGAGCGGCATGGTGCGGCGGATCAGCCGCGATGTGACGACGCGGACCGTGGGCACCGCCGAGGACGTGCGGACCGCCGCGGCTGCCTTTGCGGGATGATCCGATCCTACCGGGAATTTTTCGCTTCAAAAACGAGCGGCAGAGATTGTGAAAATGTTTGATTTGCTGGGGAAGAATGCGTTGATCACCGGCGCCTCGGGCGGTATCGGCGGCGAAATCGCGCGGGCGCTGCATGGAGCGGGCGCAACCGTCGCCCTGTCGGGCACGCGGATACAGCCGCTGGAGGCGCTGGCTGCCGAACTGGGCGAGCGGGCGCATCCGCTGGCGTGCGATCTTGGCGACGAGGACGCGGTCGAGACATTGCCGAAACGGGCCGTTGCCGCCATGGGGTCGGTTGACATCCTCGTCAACAACGCCGGTATCGCACGCGACAACATCTTCATCCGGATGAATGACGGGGAATGGGCGGACGTGTTGCAGGTGAACCTGACCGCGACCATGCGGCTATGCAGGGGCGTGCTTCGCGGCATGATGAAATCCCGCTGGGGTCGCATCGTGAATGTCGGTTCGGTGGTCGGCACCACGGGCAATTCGGGCCAGGCGAACTATGCCGCCTCGAAAGCCGGGATGATCGGCATGTCCAAGTCCATCGCCTACGAAGTTGCCAGTCGCGGGATAACGGTCAATGTCGTGGCCCCCGGTTTTATCACCACGCCGATGACCGGCAAGCTGACCGACGGCCAGAAAGAGAAAGTCCTGACGCAGGTGCCCATCGGGCGAATGGGCGAAGCCGCGGAAATCGGGGCGGCCGTCCTGTTTCTGGCAAGTCGCGAAGCAGGTTACATCACCGGCACAACGTTGCATGTGAACGGCGGCATGGTCATGATCTGACGGCACGCGAAAGCGTTTGCGTTCCCTATATGATGTGCTATAGCCGCTCAGGTCCGTTGGGGCGGCGTTGGCCCCGGCCCCCTTCCATCGAGGCGGATGGCGCAAGCCAACGAAGGCGAAAGACAAAGAACGGCGGGTGAAAAACCCTTTTGAATGAGGAAGTGCAATGAGCGACATCGCAGACCGCGTGAAGAAGATCGTCGTGGAACATCTGGGCGTAGAAGAAGGCAAAGTCGTTGAATCAGCCTCGTTCATCGACGATCTGGGCGCGGATAGCCTCGATACCGTCGAGTTGGTCATGGCCTTCGAGGAGGAATTCGGAATCGAAATTCCCGACGATGCCGCCGAAACCATCCAGACCTTTGGCGACGCGGTGAAATTCATCTCCGAAGCCGCTTGATTTCCACGCAGCGATGGATTTCGAAAAGGCGCCGCGCGAGCGCCTTTTTATTGACCACCCATCGGAACACGGCCGTGTCGCGGCGCGAAAGGCGCGGGCCTTTTCCCATCGACGAACGGTCATCAAAAATCATCCAGCAGCAACCATATGCAATAAACAGGCGCGCCGTGATGCGAAACGGCGCACCGCGACCAGGGCCCGAGGCAGTCAATCCCCGATTTCACGACGGCTCCCGGATGGCGGAACATGTCGTTGCCTGGCGGGGCCGCGATATTTCTCCGTGAGTGCCGCAGGAACCTCTGAACCGTCGACCAAGAAGGGCAATAGTCCCCGCCGCGCGGAGCGGCCACGCATCGTGTCGATATCCGTGTCGGATCGCGTGACCCTTTGCGACATCCGCAGGCCCCAGCGACCTAGATAGTCGTAAAGCCGGCCGATATGGTCCGGATGTGCATCGTCTTTCGCCAAGTCATGAAATTCATCCGGATCGGCCTCCAGATCGAAGAGCATGGGCCGGAAGCCGCCTTCTGCGTGAATCAGCTTGAAACGGCCGTCGAAGACCATGAAAAGCCGGGCATCCCTGGCGCTGACGCCCAGCATCTTGCGCATAGGTGTAACGGAATAATCGTATTCGCTGACGGCGAACCCTCGCCATTCGGGGCTTTTCCCATGCAGCCAGGGAAGCAATGAGCGTCCTTCGACGATATGATCGGGAATTTCCCCACCGGCGGTCTCGATGAAGGTTGCCGCGATATCGACCGCCTCCACCAATGCGTTGCAGGTGGTTTTTCGCGTTCCATTCGCCTTCGGTCTCGGATCATAGATGATCAGGGGAATCTTGACCGAGGGATTGTGAAAAAAATCCTTCTCTCCCAGCCAATGATCCCCCAGATAATCGCCGTGATCCGAGGTCAGGACGATCATCGTATCGCTCATCTGCCCCGTGGCTTCCAGCCAGTCCAGAATGCGGCCCAGATGATCGTCGCACTGTTTGATCAGCCCCATATAGGCGGGAATGACCTTCTCCCGCACCTTGTCTTCGCGAAAGGCGGCGGCGACACGGTTGTTCATGAAAGCGGCATAGACCGGATGCGGGGTCTCTCGCTCGGCGTCATGGCGGACCGCCCGCAACACATGATCGGGTCCGTATATTGCATGGTATGGTGCGGGCGCGATGTAAGGCCAGTGCGGCTTGATATAGCTCACATGGGCGCACCAGGGCGCCTGTGTCCGTTGCATGAACGCAATGGCCTGGTCCGTCAGCCATGCGGTTTCGCTGTCCTGTTCGCGAATGTTGGCAGGCTTATCCGCGTTTCGCAGAAACCAACCGCTGGCTATCGCGTTTCCATCGAGACCGCCATTTGCGTAATCGGCCCACGGGTTTTCGCCGTCATAGCCTTTGGAACGCAAATATTCATTATAGGGCGCGCGTTTTTCATCGTAAAAGCCATCGGGTCCTTGTCCCCACAGCCCGTCATCGCGAATCCAGACGTCAAAGCCACATTCGGCCTGGCGCGCACCGATCACGCTGTCCGCGCTAAGCCCCAGGCGTTTCATGCCTTCCGCATCGGCTTTCATATGCGTCTTGCCGATCAGCCAGCATCCCATGCCAAGTTTTCTCAAATGATCGCCAAGGGTCATCTCCCCCACGCGCAGCGGGAAACCGTTCCATTGCGCACCGTGGGAGGAAACATAGCGTCCGGTATAAAAACTCATCCGCGAAGCCCCGCATACGGGGGATTGGACGAAGGCGTTCGTGAAGCGGACGCCTGCATCCGCCACGCGGTCAAAATTCGGCGTATGCAGGGCGGGATGGTCCGCGCAGCTCAGATAGTCGAACCGCAGTTGATCATACATGATGAATAGGATGTTCATTCAATCTCCTGAAATCGGGCGATCGGGCGCGCGGATGGAGGAAATTCACACCGGCCACGCCGCATCCGATTTTGGATTGCGGCCGCTGGCGTTATCCAAAAGGCGTATTTGCGTTTAAGACGGTCACACCTCGATTCTAAGGCTTCAAGCGCGATTGAAACGGCGGCTGGGCATTTCCCCAGGCGCCGGACATGCCAACGTTACGGCCGCATCGGAACCGGCACCCTCGGAAAGTAACATGCGGATGACAGTGGTCAACGGCGGTCAACGGCATCCCGCCGACGCGCGCCAGCGCCCGCCGGGTTGCTGCGCAGCGAAACCGCGAAAGCCGCGCCTGGATAAACCAGGGCGGGTTTCTTGCAGAATCGACGCGAAAGCTCACGCCGCCATGCAAAATATCCGGGAACGATCGGCAATGATATGGTGCGCTGTAGAATGCCGGTCCAGCCGTTCAGATCACATGACCGACGAGCGCACCGGCCGCGGGGTCAAAGATTTTCCGGCTGGGGCATGCCCAGAACGTGATATCCCCCGTCGACACGAATGATTTCCCCCGTGGTGCACGCGCCGCCGTCCGAAGCGAGATAGACCGCCGTACCACCCACGGCCGCAAGCGTCGCATTGGCGCGCAAGGGCGCGTTCGCCTCGGTCTGGCGAAAGGTCTTGCGTCCGCCGCCGATCGCGGCCCCCGCAAGCGTCTTCATCGGTCCGGGCGAGATCGCGTTCACGCGAATGCCGTCCGGCCCCAGATCGTTGGCCAAGTAACGCACGGTCGATTCGAGCGCCGCCTTGGCCACGCCCATTACGTTGTAGAACGGAATTACCCGATTCGACCCCTGATACGTCAACGTCAAGATCGTGCCCCCGTTGCGCATCAAGGGCGCTGCCCGGCGTGCGAGATCGATCAGCGAATAACAGCTTATACACATCGAGATTTTGAAATTCTCGCGCGTGGTGTTGATGAAACGCCCCGTCAGCTCAGTCTTGTCCGAATAAGCGATGGCGTGTATCAGAAAGTCGAGACTGCCCCAGGCGTCGGCCAAGCGCGCGAAGGCGGCATCCATCGAAGCATCGTCCATCACGTCGACGTCGACCAGAATATCCGAGCCAAGCGCGGCGGCCAGCGGTCGGACCCTCTTGCCGAAAGCCTCTCCTTGATAGGAAAACGCCAATTCCGCCCCTTCGGCATGGAATGATTTGGCAATTCCCCAGGCAATCGAGCGTTCGTTGGCGACCCCCATGATCAGGCCGCGCTTGCCGTTCATCAGATCCGCCATTCCCGAAAGCTCATCCGTGGAATTTACTCATCACCAGCGTGGCATTGGTGCCACCGAAACCGAAACTGTTCGACAGCACCGTATCCAAACCCGCATGGTCCCGGCGCGTGGTGACAATCTCGTCCGGGTGCAGGAGAGGGTCCAACTCGGTCACGTTGACCGATGCGGCAATGAAATCGTGCTTCAGCATCAAGAGGCTATAGATCGCCTCATGCACCCCGGTGGCACCCAGAGAATGACCGGTCAGCGATTTGGTCGAACTGATCGGCGGTGTCGCGCCTTCGCCGAAGACATTGCGCACCGCCTTCACCTCGATAACGTCGCCCGCCGGCGTCGAGGTCCCATGGGCGTTGATGTAATCGACCTTGCGATCGCCGATGGTGCTGATCGCCTGTTTCATCGACCGTTCGCCGCCTTCGCCCGAGGGCGCCACCATGTCAAAACCATCGGAGGTGGCGCCGTAACCGGTGACCTCCGCGTAGATCCGGGCGCCCCGGGCCTTGGCGCGCTCGAGATCCTCCAGAACCACGACGCCCCCGCCGCCGCTGATCACAAATCCGTCGCGCGAGGCGTCGAAGGGCCGCGACGCCGTGCCGGGGGTATCGTTGTATTTCGACGACATGGCACCCATTGCGTCAAAAAGGCAGGAAAGCGTCCAATCGACTTCCTCGCCGCCGCCGGCGAAGACGATATCCTGTTTGCCGAACTGGATCTGCTCAACCCCGTTGCCGATGCAATGCGCACTGGTCGAGCAGGCCGAAGTGATCGAATAGTTGATTCCCTTGATCTTGAAAGGGGTCGCCAGACAGGCCGAGTTGGTCGAACTCATGCAGCGGGTGACCATGAACGGCCCCATCCGCTTCGGCGCGCCTTTTTCCTTCACGGTCGTGAAGGCCGTAAAGAAATTCGACGTCGATGGTCCGCCCGAACCCATGATCAGACCGGTGCGCTCGTTTGAGACCTCGTTCGCCTCCAACCCGCTGTCGGCAATGGCTTGTTCCATGGCGAGGTAATTGTAAGCCGCACCCGCCCCCATGAAACGAAGCTGGCGCTTGTCGATATGCGCTTCCAGATCGATACGCGGGATGCCGGCCACCTGGCTGCGAAAACCATTGGCGGCATAGTTCTCCTCGAACACGATTCCGGACCGGCCCGTCTTGAGGCTTTCGATCACTTCGGCCGCGTTGTTTCCTATGGGTGAGATCACGCCGATCCCGGTGATGACGACGCGACGCATTGGGTTTCCTTTCCTCAAAGCAGCTCAGTTCGCCGAAGTGGCCAGACCGACCTTCATGTCTTTGACGAGGTAAATCTCTTCGCCGTCCGCTTCAACCCGACCATCGGCCACGCCCATCTTGAGTTTGCGGTCGATAACCTTGGTGAAGTCAACGAAATACCGGATCACCTTCCGATCGGGGCGCACCATGCTTTTCAGCCTGACCTCACCAACGCCCAGGGCAAAGCCTTGACCACGCCAACCGCGCCAGCCCAGGTTGAAACCGGTTAACTGCCACAATCCATCCAACCCGAGACAGCCAGGCATTACCGGATTGCCGGGAAAGTGACAAGAGAAGAACCAGAGAGCCGGTGTGATATCCAACTCGGCCATCACGTGGCCCTTGCCATGAGCGCCGCCATCGGCGCTGATATCGGTGATGCGGTCCATCATCAGCATCGGGGGCAACGGCAGCTGCGCATTGCCCGGGCCAAAAAGCTCACCGCGCGCGCAAGCCAGCAGCGCCTCCTTGTCAAAGCTGGTCGGAAAATCGGCCATGCCGGTTTGCCCCCCATGTCTTCCAAGTCTTGATCTTGGGTCTTGTTTGGTCGTTGATTCGTCTAACATCGGGGTGTTTGCGCTGGCAAGGGCGCGTCGCAACGCATGTCGAGGCGAATTTCAATTGAAGTACGCTGCGGATGCGCCTTATATATCGATCCGTGATGGAAAACGAAACCGGAATAACGACCGCCGCGACAGAGCGCGGGACCCTTTGGCTCACGAAGGCCAAGTTGCGCCCGACACGCCAGCGCGTGATCCTCGCCTCGCTTCTGGTCGGTGATGGGCGCAACAGGCACGTGACGGCGGAAAGCCTGTTTGCCACCGCCGGCGCGGCGGGTGAACCGGTGTCGCTGGCCACCGTCTATAATACGCTGCGGGCATTCTGCGACGCCGGTTTGATGCAGGAGGTCACCGTCGACGGAACGAAATCGTATTTCGATACGCGGGTGGAAGATCACCCGCACTATTACTGGGAGGAAGACGGGGCGCTGACGGACGCGCCGGCGGATCAACTTGAAATTGCACGCCTGCCCGTCCCGCCCGAAAACATGGAAATTTCCAAGATCGACGTGGTAATCCGTCTGCGACGCCGTTAGTCGCCGGTTCAAAACCACTGACCGGGCTCCATCAGACCCAGCTCCATCAACTGCTGGGAATGCCAGTCGAATTTCGTCGAATTGCGCCATTCGAAACTCGGGATGTCGAAGGTCGATCCCGGATTCATCTTCAGCGCCTTCGCCGTTCGAAAGGAACAGACCGCCGCCGTCAGGTTATTGTGCCAAGGACAGGCGAAGGTGTTGTACTCCTCGACGTTGAAAACGTGGTTCGGCAGGATTTTCAACCCCTTGACGGCCTTGAAGATACCGATCCGGTCAATCCTCCGTTTCGAGGGCGGCACATGCTCCTCGAACCGCCAGCGAAGACCGCCGAAGAAATCCAGCTGCCGCTCCTTGGGGCCGCCTGCGCCATCGCGCGATTGGGCATAGTAGCCTGACTTGTCCAGATAGGCGTCGCTCAGCGACACGGCCGTATGGTACCGGTTCAGATCGGCCGCGTAGAGATCGACGACGTAGGTCAGCACGGCATCACGCCGCTCTTCGGCCATGAAGACCGTCATCTCATGGATCGAGCGGCTTTCGCAGAACGGGAAGAAAAGGTATTCCGCATTGTAACAGTAATACATCCACAGTCCCGGGGCGGCCGCGATCATGCGATTGATCTGATCGAAGGCGTTCTGTGACGTGTAGTTATACGCCACCCGATGCACGGTCTCTGCCAGGTCCCGGGGCAGGATCAACTCCGGAGGGGCGAACAGGACAACCTCTCTGAAACCAAGATCGAGATGATGGCGCAAGGTCGTATCGACCTCGATCAGGTCCTCGACGAAGATCATCGCCAGCGGTCCCCTGAACCGCCGGTGATCTCCGGTCGCCAAAAACCGCTCCAGTGAGATATGCGTCATCGATTGCCCGAACCGCAGCCCTTGACCGTGAATGTGACATAGTTCCCGTCAATTCAAGCTCGTTTCCGCGCGGGTTTGCCTGATCCGGACATTGCGGATGCCGCACGGGTTCGATACATGGCGCGCAAACCCTCAAGGATCGCGACCATGGCCGGGCCCAAGAAGCTTTTCATAAAGACCTATGGCTGTCAGATGAACGTCTACGACAGCGAACGGATGGCCGAGATGCTGGGACCGTCGGGCTACGTCACGACGGACAGGGCCGACGAAGCCGACATGATCATTCTCAACACCTGCCACATCCGCGAGAAGGCGGCGGAAAAGGTCTATTCGGAACTGGGCCGTTTCAAAGACCTGAAGATCGGCAATCCGGATCTGAAAATCGGCGTCGCGGGTTGTGTCGCCCAGGCCCAGGGTGCGGAAATCATGCGGCGTCAGCCGCTGGTCGATTTGGTGGTCGGTCCTCAAAGCTATCACCGGCTGCCACGGCTCGAGGCGCGCGCGCGCGCCGGGCGGGTGGCATTGGATACCGATTTCCCGAAAGAGGGCAAGTTCGACCGCCTGGCGGCACGGCCCGGACCCCCGCGTGGCCCGACCGCCTTTCTGACGGTCCAGGAGGGGTGCGACAAGTTCTGTGCATTCTGTGTCGTGCCCTATACGCGTGGCGCCGAGGTCAGCCGCCCCGCCGATGACGTATTGAAAGAAGCGCGGGCGCTCGTCGGGCGCGGGGTATGCGAACTCACCCTGCTGGGCCAGAACGTCAACGCCTACGATGGCCATGGCGGCGGATTGGCCGGGCTGATCTGGGAACTGGCCAAGGTGGACGGGCTGGAGCGCATCCGCTTCACCACCAGCCATCCCCGAGACATGGGCGACGCGCTGATCGAGGCGCATGGAACATGTGAAAAACTCATGCCCTATCTGCATCTTCCGGTGCAGTCAGGCTCCGACAAGATCCTGAAATCCATGAATCGCGGACATACGGCAGAGCAATACGTTCGGCTGATCGAACGGCTCCGAGCAGCGCGGCCCGATCTGCTGCTGTCGGGCGATTTCATCGTCGGGTTTCCAGGTGAAACCGAGCGAGATTTCGCCGACACCATGACATTGGTGCGCAAGGTTGGGTTCGGTCAGGCCTATTCCTTCAAATATTCGATCCGTCCCGGCACACCCGCGGCAGAGCGCGCAGGACAGGTTCCCGAAGACGTCAAATCCGATCGATTGCAGCGGCTACAGGCTTTGCTGAATGCGCAGCAGACCGAGGCGCAGGACGCGATGGTCGGGCGCAACGTCGCGGTATTGTTCGAAAAACGCGGGCGCCGGCCAGGTCAGCTTGTCGGCAAATCCGAATATTCGCACGCGGTTCACGCCGACGCGCCGGAAAAGATGCTGGGCAAGCTCGCACGCGTCCACGTTATCGAAAGCGCCGTCAATTCGCTGTCGGGCGTTCTCCAACCTGCCGCCTGACCCATGGACGGTGGCGCGGATCAGGCTCGTGAAAGCCGTATGCGACCGTCCTTGAAACCGGTGCGTTGTCTCGTTTCGTTCCGGTCATCTATATCTGGTAAAAATCTCTTCCATTGAACCCGAAATTTGGTAAAGATTATAATGTAATGGGCGCGCTCCACATGTTCCACGCGCCAAGTGTTCTGCATTTTACGCGAAGGATACAGCGACCGTGAAGACGTTTTCCGACACAGCTCGCACAGTAACGGCTGGCGGCATCGCCGCAATTCTTCTGTCGTTTGCGGTGCCGCAGATGGTACAAGCGCATGATGATGCCCGGATCGGACCGCATGTGCATCGCACAATCGAAAGCAACCGCAAGAAGATCACGGTTCGCGGTGAACGCTATATTCCCACGATCTGGGTGGATCCGGACGGCTGTCAGCACTGGGTAATGGACGATGGTGCCGAGGGATACATGACCCCGAACGTGAACCGTCACGGGATACCGATCTGTAACCGTGGCGATGCCTGCGGCGTCATGAACACCGATCAATTGTTCGCAAGCGACAGTTTCGCGATCCATGCCCGCGGCCGTAGGACGCTGACGGATTTCTTCCGTTCCGCAAAAGCATCGGCCTTCGTGATCGTTGGCCATACCGACAGCCGCGCAAGCGACGGATACAACATGCGTTTGTCTTACAATCGGGCGAAGGCGGTGGCGGCAATCGGTCAGGCCACGGGCGCGCGGGTCGTCGATATCCGCGGTTATGGCGAGCGCGTCCCGAAGGCGAGCAACGCAACGGCGCAAGGTCGGAAGGAAAATCGCCGTGTCGAAATCCTGTGCATTCGCTGAGAGGGCTGAATAAATGAAAGTCATCAAAACAACGGCTTGCGTTTTGGCTGCAGTTCTCGTGGCGGGCTGCGACGGAACCGGTCTCGGCCTCGACAATAGGGGAGACAAGACGGTCGACCGCGGTCTGGACAGCAAAGACCTGAGCCAGCTTCAAGCGGGGATCTGGATCGATCCCAACGGATGCGATCACTGGATCATCGACGATGGTTTCGAAGGATATCTCTCTCAGCGCCTGGATGAATACGGCAAACCGGTCTGCTCAGGCTCCGCCCCGCCGGGCTATGCCATCGGCAACTTCAAAAGCGGCTCGCCCATCGAAGATGCGATTTGACGCCCATATCCGGGGGCTCGGGCTCCGGGGAATTTGAACCGTCTTCGCAATGTCGGGCCCTTTTCCGTTCCACCACCGTGAAGATCGCCCCGGATCGTCTTGCGATCGACGGTTGTTGATCCTCTGTCCCGCGTCACCCAACACGAGGAGCACCATTTGGGCATTGGCGAGTTGACCACCGCGTCCTTCCCACCCAATTCGACGGAAACGATGGTGGAATATCCGGACAATCGACTGATGATCGATCTGTGCGGCGTTTTCGATCGCAATCTGGCCCAAATCGAAACCCTGCTTTGCGTCCAGATCGCACGACGCGGCAATCAACTGATCATCACCGGAGAGCCGGATGCATGCGCCAAGACCGCCGAAGTGTGCGACGAGCTTTATCATCGGCTGGAGGCTGGAAAGACGGTGGACACGCCGGTGATCGAAGCGACGATTCGCATGGGGGCGGCGCCGGCTGAAAGCGAAAGCGTCGGCCAATTGGAGATGTTCGACCGCCAGGCGCTCGAGATCAAGACACGCAAGAAAACGGTCGAACCGCGCACCGCGAAGCAAAGGGCTTATGCCAAGGCGCTTTTCGGCAACGAACTCGTCTTCGGCATCGGGCCCGCGGGAACCGGCAAGACTTACATCGCCGTCGCCGTGGCGGTGAACATGTTCGTAAACGGTCATGTG
>JBCCVK010000013.1:0-14656 GCA_039195495.1 Pseudomonadota bacterium | reverse complement strand
TCTTGCTCCTGAGTCGTTTTGATGTCGAAATTTTAACATCGAGGCTTTTAGAGGAACACGATATGAACTGCCCCGAGGTTCTGGAGAAGGCGGTTACCAAACGTCGCGCCGAATTTCTCGCCGGTCGTGTGCTGGCCAAGCTCGCTCTGCGAACGTTGGGGCGCTTCGAAACCGACATACCCATAGGATCCGACCGTGCGCCGGTCTGGCCGGACGGTTCCGCTGGATCGATTAGTCATACCCGTGACCGGTGTGTCTGCCTCGCCCTTCCCGGCACGGCATTTTATCCGGGGGTGGACGTCGAGGCTCTGGCCCGTGGGCGGGAGGTGGAGGCGATCCTGCAGACGGTGGTCAACGCCCGGGAGCGCGCGATCATCGAAGCACCGACCTCCTTGTCCGCGGCGTTACGCGTCACGCTGGTCTTTTCCGCGAAGGAGACGCTTTTCAAGGCGCTTTATCCGATCGTTCGGTGTTCTTTCGGTTTCGACAGCGCCGAGTTGTGCGCCCCGCCTGCGGAAGGCCGACTGGGCCTGCGGCTGACCAGACCGCTGCACCCAAGCCTGCGCGTGGGGCAGATATATGATGTTCGTTTCATCGCCACCTCTGATCACGTACTTACCTGGCTGGCCGTGCCGCGTCCCTGACCTGCTCGCTCCCTCATATTTCAGACCGGCTTCCAGGAAGCTCTTTTCACGAAGGGCGGTTTTCATGGGGTATCTCACCCCGGCTTGCCCTTGAAGCCCTGCGGATTGCGGAGGGTGGGCCCGATTATGAACGGCCAACGCGCCGCTGCAATCACGGGCTTGACAAGCCATGCACAAGACGTCAAGTGTTCGCCGCAGTTGACTCACCACATGTTCGTTTCATGGAACACGTATCTCTCGACCTCAGCCGTATCGCCGATCGCATGCAAGGCCAGCCGCTCAGTTTTTCTGATGGTGCGGCGATCCTTGCGGTCGACGGGCCGAGGCCGCCATGTGGGCGTGTTTCGGGTGATGAGAGGGGTCGGCAGGTTCTATCCTGGCGTCGGCTCTCTGCGTTTGTAAATCATCTGTTGTCCGACGTTTTCCCAGCAAACGTGACGGGAGGACGCGGTATTATCCGGGGAACAGACACTTGGGAGCGTTCGCGCTTTTGCGATGACGGGAACGTTGCACGTGCATTCAGCAACGGCGACGTTGATCCGGCCTCCCGCCTTTTGCTCGTCGAGTCGTTTGAGTCGGCTCGACCATTTGGTCTGAAGTCATTTATTTTCGTTTGCGGCGTCTATGCCGAACGTTTCCTGAAGTATATGGACCGCCAGTTCGAACGACTGGGCATGCGTGCCGCATACAATGACCTTTGCTCCGGGGCTGGGTTTTTTTCCAGCCGAAAACAACAGGATAGTGCGGGATTTCCCCGCATGGCGACCCCTGGCGATGATGGACGGCATAGAGACGGGACCGCACTGTGCCGGTGGTCTCGCTTGCGTCGGCTCTCATCCGGGCCGGAAGGCGATTCGCGCAATGCTCTGACAAGGAGGGCAGAGATTGGCGAGTCACGATATTTGAGAATGAAGAAGAATTGGAATTTTCGAAATGAATGTTCAAGACAAACTCAAAACTGTGGAAACTCTGACTGAAGACATACTGTTTAGTCTATTTAAGCGTGAATATATCGTTGTCCGGGTACCGAAGTTCTACCATCCCCAGCACTGTGCCGCCGTTGCCGAAAAGGTCCTGTCGGATATAGACGCGAACGCCGGCTCGGGCATCTACGAGAGCAACATCGACTCTTTCTGGAGCGCGCACGAGGATCACGAGCGTTCACGCAGGTATTTCGAACATGGCATCGTCCTGCAGCGCCGTCTGCGTCAGGCCAGCGCACCGTTTCCCTCTCCCATCGATCTGCTCAGGCTCACCCTCGACGAAAGCTGGCCGGGTGGCGCCGGCCTGATGCGGCAGTCGGGCATGAAGGCGCCGTTCGGCATTTCCCGTCTCTGGCGCGAAGGGAGCGAGGGTCTGCCTCATCAGGATTCGCTCAACCGCGAAGTCGGTGCGGACGGCGGTGCGATCAGGCTGGATGATCAGATCGGGGTCAATATTTTCCTTACCACCTCGGACAAGGGCGGTGAGGTGGAAACCTGGGATCTGGTGATCGGCGACAACGAGTACGAGAAAATCTCGGACAGGTTCAAGGGCAGCTACGGCTACACCCGGGAGATGCTGCCAAAGGAGTCGGTCGTGATCACGCCCGAAGTGGGTGATCTGATCATGATCAATACGGCCTGTGTGCATGCCATTCGTAAAATCACGGCTGGGGCGCGCCTGACCATCTCCGGCTTCGTGGGCAATGCCGGCGCCGATCAACCTCTCGTATGCTGGAGTTGAGCCATGAACGTCCAGAATTTTCCGAGGGAGTCGATCGGTCTCCCTCCCGAACTCCGATCGCGCATCGATGCGGTCCAGCTGCCTGAGCAACTGGGTTTCGGCAAGCTGATGGCGCCTTTGATGGCGATTGCCACCTATCGAGACGGTCAGTGGGAAACCCCCCGTCTGACCGGCCTCGATCCGATGCAACTGCTGCCCGAGACCCAGGCCCTGCATTACGGGCAGGCGATTTTCGAAGGCATGAAGGCTTACCGCAATCTGGGCGGCGAACTTGAGGGGACGGCGCTGCTGTTCCGCCCTTTCGATCATGCGCGGCGCTTCAATCGTTCGGCGGTTCGGCTGGGTATGCCCGCGATACCGGAAGACGTGTTCGTTCATACGCTCGAGCAGCTTGTCGGTCATCTTGATGCGCTGATCCCCTCCGCAAAGGGGCAATCGCTTTATGTGCGGCCCTTCATGTTCGGCGCCTCGCCCGATCTGTCGGTCATTCCTTCGACCGAATATTGTTTCGTGATCGTGGCGACGCCTTCGGACGCGTTCTTCACGCAGCCGATCAAAGCTTGGATCGAGCGGCGCTACAGCCGCGCAGGCGCAGGCGGTACCGGCGCGGTGAAGGCGGCCGGGAACTATGCCGCCAGCTTCGCGGCGGCCGCATCTTTGCACGAGAATGGCTTTCAGCAGCTTCTTTGGCTCGATGCGTATCATCGCACGGATCTTGAAGAGTTTACCGCGATGAACGTGTTCGTGCGGTTCGAGGACAAGCTTGTCACTCCGGCCCTTACCGACACGATCCTTGCCGGGATCACGCGCGACAGTCTGCTGCGGCTCGGTGAGCTTTTCGGCCTGCGTATGGAAGAGACGACCGTCAAAATCGAAGAGGTCCTCGGGGCCATTCGTGCGGGACGGGACGTTGAACTCTTCGGATGCGGGACGGGGGTGGTTGTCGCGCCCGTGAAGACCCTTGGCGATGAAACCGGTTTGAGACTGGATCTGCCATCGCAGAGGGTCGCCGCCGATCTGCGCCAGCGTTTGCTGGATATTCAGCATGGCCAGGCCCCCGCCCCGGAAGGTTGGCAGGTGCCGGTGATGAAGGCGCGAGGTTGATCGACGATGACCACAGGTGAAAATGCCACACTCTTCAATGTTGTGATCAACGGAGAAGAGCAGTTCTCCATATGGCCCGCTTACCGTGCCGTGCCGGAAGGTTGGAAGAAGATCGGACCAGAGGATGCTCCCAAGCAGGAGTGTCTCGACTACATCGACAAGACCTGGACCGATATGCGGCCGCTGAGTTTACGCACCCAGAGCTAAGAATGAACCTTTTCTGCATACCCTATGCGGGGGGCAGCGAGGATGTTTTCAATGATTGGCAAGAGCTTTTCGCGCCGGTCGTTGATATCCGCGCGGCTTGCCTTCCCGGTCGCGGCAGTCGTTTCGGCGAGGCGCCGATCGATGAGATGTCGGCGCTGATCGAGGATCTGGCGGCGCAATGCGAAACGGATGCGCCGCTTGCGCTGCTGGGCTACAGTTTCGGTGCGATCGTGGCTTATGCCCTGGCTCTGCATCTGGAAGAGCGGGGGCGCAGCCTGGTCAGGCTCGTGATCGGCGGTGCGCGGGCGCCGTTTCTGCCGCCGCTGCGACCTTTGCGCCATCGGATGACGGACGAAGAACTCGGCGCCCAGATCGCCGCGCTGAACGGCACGGCTCCCGAGGTGCTGGCGCACCGCGAGATGATGGCGATGTTTCTGCCCATTCTGCGCGCTGATTTTCGCGTGGTCGAAACCTTCGATCCTTCCCGGAAAAGGGTGCGTTGTCCGCTTACGGTTCTGGGCGGTCGGCAGGATGCCATCGTTCCGCTCGACGACCTGATGCAA
The DNA here is from genome assembly GCA_039195495.1 of Pseudomonadota bacterium. Lineage (GTDB taxonomy): Bacteria > Pseudomonadota > Alphaproteobacteria > Rhodobacterales > Rhodobacteraceae > JBCCVK01. Next base: position 10,413 of record JBCCVK010000013.1, on the reverse strand, counting down.
TGGCGTCGGATGTCCGAAGGCAAGACCACCTTGCGCCTGTATGACGGGAACCATTTTGTCATTCATTCCGAAATGCCGCGGATTTGTCGTGCGATCCGGGCGGACCTCACGCGCGACACAATGGCATTCGCGATCGATTGCGCCTCGTGAAGCCAGGAGACACTGACATGACTTCCTTGGTATTTCCCGCCTCGTCCGCCCAACAGCGTTTTTGGGTCTTACAAAGCCTGAACCCCGAAAGCAGCGCCTATAACGTTACCGAAGCGATCTGGTTGAAAGGCTCGGTCGATGTCGCCGCGTTGAAGCGGGCGTTTTCCCATCTTGTCGCCCGACATGGGCAACTGCGCACCGTGTTCAGCCTGGTCGATGGTGAAGTGGTGCAGCATGAACGGTCGGCGCAAGAGGTTGCCGGGGCGGTTTCGCTCCATTCCCTGCCGCGGTCGGAATTCGATGCCTGGCTGCGCGAGGAGGTTTCGACCCCGTTCGATCTGACCACGGGGCCGCTGTTTCGCGCGCATCTGCTGGAGTTGGGGGGCGAGGAGTGGTTTTTTGTCCTCAGCGTCCATCACATCATCACCGATGGCTGGTCTTCCAAGCTGTTCTTCACGCAGCTCGCCCAGGCGTATGACCGTTTTCTGGACGGCGTCGCGCCGACATGGACAAAAGATGCCGGATGTTTTCAAGAGGCGGTCGAAGCCGAGAGCCGGTATCTCGCATCCCCTCAATTTCAAACGGATCTCGAGGCGGCCGCCGAAGCGGGGGCCGCGGGCGGCACCTCGCTTGACCTGCCGGTCTCGGGAACGCCGCAGCCCGTTCCGGATTCCGGCACTCTGCGCGTGGGTGTTTCATCGGCACTCGAAACCCGGCTGGATGAGCTGGCCCGCTCCCTCGGGCTGACGCGATTTATGCTCTATCTCGCGGGTTATGGTGTCTTGCTGTCTCGCTATACGGGGCAAGACAGCGTCTCGATCGGTATTCCGATTTCAACCCGCGATCATCTGACCGGTGACGAGACGTATGGTGTCTTCATAAACACGGTTTCGGTCGACATCGACCTGCGGCCTGCCGATACCTGGAAAACCTTCCTCATGCGTGTCCGGGATGCATCCTTGACGGCATTCTCGACGGCGGCGGTGCCGTTCGACCGCCTCGTGTCCCGGGTTGACGGTCCGCCGCTGCAGGCCATGCTGGTGGTGCAGCCCGAGGAATGTCCCGTTCCGTCCTTCAAGGGGCTCGAGACGGCCTGGTGGTTCGTCGAGAATCGCCATTCTAAATTCGATCTTTTGTTGCAGATCGATACGGCGCGTGCGCTGTTGCCGGGTGAGGACGCGCCGCGTGGACGCAGCTTCGCCGCTCTCGAATATCGCGCCGATACGATTTCATCCCGTCTGGCTTCTCAGATGCTGGAAAACTGGGGGGCGCTTCTGGAGGCGCTGGTCAGCGCGCCCGATGCCGTCGTCTCCGACGTCGATTTCGCCAGCGGTAAGGAGAAGGCCCTTCATGAGCGTCTCTTGCGGGCCTCTGAGGGGGATGAGATCCTTGACCCGGTTCGCGCGTTCGCGGATATCGCGCATCGAAGGCCGGACTTGCCCGCAATTCGGCACGACGGCGGGGTCGTAACCTACGGCGATCTCGAAAGGCGCGTCTCGGAGATCCGTCAGGCGCTCGTCGGCGAGGGCATCGCGTCCGGGGATTTCGTCGGGGTTTGTCTGCGTCGTACCCCGGATCTCGTCGCCGCCCTGCTCGCCATTCTGGGATGTGGTGGTGCCTATGTTCCGCTTGATCCGAACTATCCCCCCGATCGGTTGAAATACATCGCCCGGGATTCCCGATGCGCGCTGATCCTCATGGAGCATTCCACGCGTTCCGCCCTTCCGGAGGATCGAACGCCGCTTCTGGATATCGGTACGGTCTCCGCCATCGGCGATACGGCGCGCGCGCGCATGGTTCATGCCCCGGCCGAGCAGACCGCTTACTTGATCTACACATCCGGATCCACCGGCCGGCCCAAGGGCGTCATGATCCCGCGGCGCGCGCTGAACGCTTTTTTGGGGTGGGCGGGATCCGCCTTCTCGCCGGCCGAGCTGGGCTGCGTTCTGGCCAGCACCTCGGTTTGTTTCGACTTGTCGGTCTTCGAAATCTTTCTGCCGCTTTCCGTTGGCGGCTCCATACGGCTGGTCGAAAATGCGCTGGAGCTGATCGAGAAAGCCGATCCGCCCCCCACATTGGTCAATACCGTACCCTCGGCCATGGCCGAGTTGGTGCAGGCGAACGCCCTGACCCCTGACATGAAGGCCGTCAATCTCGCGGGCGAGCCACTTACGCGCAAGCTGACCGATGCGATACAGGACCGTCTGCCGTCGGTCAGACTGTGCAATCTTTATGGCCCTTCCGAGGATACGACATATTCCACCTGGAGTGAGGTCCCCTCGGGCACCCGGGAAGAACCGACCATCGGTCGTCCCGTCCTGGGCACGAACGGCTATGTCCTGAATGACCGGTTGCAACCGGTTCCCGCCGGCGTCGCCGGAGAGCTTTATCTCGGCGGGCAGGGGGTTGCGCTGGGCTATTTGAATCGCCCCGATCTTACCGCCGAGCGTTTTCTGCCGGATCCCCGTCTTCCCGGCCAGCGCATGTACGGCACCGGTGATCGGGTCATGCTGCTGGCGACGGGCGAGTTGAAATATCTGGGCCGCAACGATCATCAGATAAAACTGCGCGGATTTCGGATCGAAACGGTGGAGATCGAAAGCGTCGCGCGCAAGCTCGAGGATATCGAGCAGGTGTTGGTGACGCTTTGTGAGGTTGGCCAGACGCCTCACCTCGCCATCTATTGGACGGGCGCCGCGTCGGCCGAAACGATCAAGGCGGCGCTGAAATCGCAACTGCCCGGATATATGGTTCCAAGCTTCTTCGTGTCTCTCGAATCCTTTCCGCTGAATGCGAATGGCAAGATCGACCGTGCGGCGCTGCCTGCCCCGGATCGGGTCGTATCCGATGATGTCGTGAGATTGGGTCCGACCGAGACGCAGGTGGCCGAGATTATGCAGGGGCTGACCAGTGCGCCGGAGTTGAGCGCGGATACCGATTTTTTCGATATCGGCGGGCATTCCCTGTTGGTGATGCGACTGATCGCGATGCTTCATGAGCGTCTGGGGGTGCGCCTGACGCTGGCGGACATCTTCGAATTGCGTTCTGTCCGCAGAATTGCGGAAAAGATCGACCGCGCGGCGCCGACACCGGAGGCGCTTCCTCCATTGATGCCCATGGCGGGCGATGGTCCGGCGCCTTTGTCATTTGCGCAGGAACGCATGTGGATGCTCGAGCAATTGCGATCGGGCAGCGTGATGCTGAACATCGGAGTCGGCACGGCCATCGAGGGCGAGTTGGATGTTCGGGCGCTCCGCGCGGCGATCCAGTCCCTGACCCGTCGCCATTCCGCGTTGCGCTTGCGCATCGGTCGCGATGCCGAGGGCCGTTTGCAGCAGATCGCAAAACCAAAACAGAGCGAGCGCGTCTATGTGCGGGAGTTGACGGCAAAGACGCATGATGAGCGCGATGCGCTTTTGCGCGAGGTGTTGAGCACGCCGTTCGATTTGACGACCGAGGCGCCGGCGCGATGGATCCTGGTACGTGAACCGGAGCAGACCGTTCTTGCGCTGATCATCCATCATCTCGCGGCGGACGCCTGGTCGCTGGATGTCATTTTCGGCGAACTTTGGACAACATACGCGGCGCTTCTGACGGAGCGGCAAAGCGATGAAGCCGCCGTGCCCTCGGTCCTCGACTACGGGCTCTGGCAACGGCAATATATCGACAAACCCGCTTCGATCGAACGGGATTTGACGTATTGGCGCGAGGCGCTCGCAGATTTGCCGGACCGGCTGCAACTGCCGTTTGACCATCCTCCGGCCACCGCGGTCAGCTATCGCGGTGCACGTCTGCGGCGCCGGCTTTCCGACAATTTGATGACGTTGCTGCAGAAGGTTGCGAATGAAGCCGACGCTTCAACCTTCACGGGTCTTCTCGCCGTCTATCAGGCCCTTTTGTCGCGGCTTTCGATGCAGGATGACATCGTCGTCGGGACGCCGATCGCGAATCGTGAGATACAAGGGACGCAATCGCTCATAGGGTGTTTGCTCAATACGTTGGCATTGCGCGCGGATTTGACCGACAGACCGTCGTTTCGGTCGTTGCTGGGGCAAATGCGACAGCGCTCTCTCGAAGCCTTCGGTCATCAGACGGCGCCTTTCGAACTGGTCGTCGCCGAACTCGGTGCCCGTCGGGCCGTCGAGCACACGCCGGTCATGCAGGCGATGCTGGTCTTCAACGGCGATGCGCCTCGGGTTCTGACCCCGCAGGGACTGAACTTCACGCCGGTGGATATTCCTCCCGTCGCCACCCAGTACGATATGACGCTTATGATCGGCCGGGACGCGGAGGGATGGTATGCCGACTGGGACTATCGGCGGGATCTTTTCGAACCCGAAACGTTAGGGCGTTTCGCCGATTGGTTCGAGCGGCTGCTTGCGGCGGCGGTTCACAATCCTGAACGGCCGCTGCACGCGCTGCCGCTGGCCGAAACCGCGAAGTCGGTCGGGACGATCGCGCCGAAACCCGCCACGCTGCCCGAACTCTTCGCCGCGCAGGTTGCCCGGACGCCCGAGGCCATAGCCGTTGAGGATGATACCGGTCGGTTGACCTATCGGGAACTCGATCGACAGGCGGACGCGCTTGCGGCGCGCCTGGCGGCGCTCGGCATAGGGGTCGAGGACCGCGTCGCGGTGGTTCTGCCCAAGTCGTGTCGATCCGTAACGGCGGTGATGGCGATCGCCAAAGCCGGCGCCGCGTTTTTGGTGCTTGATCCTTCATTGCCGCAAGAACGCCTTGAGTTGATCGTACGGGACGCCGGGATCCGCGCCCAGATAACGGATGAGGACCGGGAGGGGCATTTGTCCGGGCGGCTCCGGCACACGCTGCGCGTCGATGCGGGTGACGAGCATGGTGTCGCCTCACGGCCCTCTGCCGTACCGGCTCCGGATAATCTTGCCTATGTCATCTACACGTCCGGCTCCACCGGAAAGCCGAAAGGGGTGCTGGTCACCCATCGTGGCCTGGCGCAGTTGCAGCAGCTCCACCGGGATGATTTTCGATCGGGGCCGGGGTCCCATGTGCTTCAATATGCGCCGCCGACCTTCGATGCGGCGGTCTGGGATCTTGTCATGGCGCTTTTGAACGGCGCGTGTCTGCACGTGACGGCCCCCGAGGCGGTTTTGCCTGGCGCGCCGCTTGCCGCGACGCTTCGAGAACGCGGCATCACCCATCTGACCTTGCCGCCATCGAACATGGCGATGCTTGCGCCGGATTGCGGGCATGTTCTGCAAAATCTGACATTCGCGGGCGAGGCGCTTCCGAGTGATGTGTTGCGCCGCTGGTCCGGCGTCGAGCGGGTTTGGAACGGATATGGTCCAAGCGAGACGACCGTTTGCGCCACGATTGGGAATTGTCGCAAGCGGCCTGCGGATCAGGCGCTCGGCATCGGCACCGCGTTGGCGGGGACGCAGATCTATGTTCTGGACGAGGGGTTGAATCCGGCGCCGCACGGTCTGGCCGGTGAGCTGTTCGTGGGGGGCGACGGCGTTGCGCGGGGGTATCTCGGGCAGCCCGGAAAAACGGCGGAACGCTTTCTGCCCGACCCTTTCACCTCGAAGCCAGGCGCGCGCATGTACCGCACCGGGGATCTGGTGCGGCGCGATGCGCGGGGCGATCTGCAATTTCTCGGACGTGTCGACGATCAGGTCAAGTTGCGGGGCATCCGTATCGAGATCGGTGAAATCGAACATGTTCTGCACGATCTCGATGCGGCGATAACCGATGCCGCCGTCGTGATCGCCGGCGAAGGGGAAGAGAGACACCTGGTCGGTTTCGTCGCCGGGCCGGTCGAACTTGACGTTTACGCGCTGCACGGCGCATTGGCGGACAAATTGCCCGCCTATATGGTGCCCGCCTGGCTCCAGCGGGTCGACCGGTTTCCGCTCACGCGCAACGGCAAGCTCGACCGCAAGGCGCTGATCGCGATTGCGGCGCCGCAAAACACCGCGCATGTGCAAAAGGCGTTGCCGCGGGGGCCGGTCGAACAGGAAATCGCCGAAATCTGGCAAGGTCTCCTGCCCGGCGTCACGGTCGGGCGCAACGATCCGTTCTTTTCGCTCGGCGGGACGTCTCTTTTGATGATCCGCATGCACGAGGAGTTGGAGCGGCGTTATCGCGGAGCGCTCAAGCCGATCGACCTGTTTCGTCTGAATACGGTCACCGCTATCGCTGAAGCTCTCGAGACCCAGGGTGCCGTCGAACCGGAAGATACAATCGATTTTACTTTCCGCCTTTAGGAATGGTCATGGACAGTATTCATACTCAACCAATTGCGATTATTGGACTTTCCGCCGCACTGCCCGAGTGCGGGGATGATCTGGAGAAACTGTCGGAGCTTTTGCACGCAGGCGCGGATTTGATCGCGCCGGTTCCGTCCGCGCGCATGCGGGATGGCGGTTACGCGCCTGACACCGCGCTTTCGGAATGCGCGCTGCTCGACCGCATCGATACGTTCGATCATCGATTTTTCGGCATGTCGATGCGCGAGGCCAAACAGATGGATCCACAGCAGCGACTGCTTTTGCAGTTGAGCTGCAAGGCGATCTGGGACGCCGGTTATCCGTTGAAGGCTTTGCGCGGCAGCCGGACCGCCGTGATCTTCGGCGCCGCGAGCGAAGACTACAGTACGCTTATGAGCGCCGAGGAAGCGCCGCTCATGACGGGGCTGTTGCTGGCGGCTCAGGCGGGCCGGGTCGCCTACGAACTGGATTTGCGCGGACCGGCGCAGACGATCAACACCGCCTGCTCGTCCTCTCTCAGCGCCGTTCTGGAAGCGGTTCGCAAACTGAATCGCGGCGAGGTCGATTGCGTTCTTGCCGGGGGGGTCCGGCTGTTTTCCCGGCCGCCGCTCGCGATCGTTCCGGGCAATGAAGGCATTTTATCGCCCAAGGGCCGTGCGCGCAGTTTCGACGCGGCGGCCGACGGCACCGGTCTTGGCGAGGGCGGGGCGGTGTTCATGCTCAAGACACTGGCCCGCGCGCAGGCTGACGGTGATTGCGTGCACGCGGCCATTCTGGGGGGCGCAAGCAACCAGGACGGAGGGAGCAGCAATGGATTTGCCGCGCCCAGTACGGCGGCGCAATCCGATCTTCTGCTCGAAGCCTGGCGTGACGCGGGAATCAATCCCGCCACGCTTGGCATGATCGAAGCGCACGGCACCGGTACGCGGTTGGGAGATCCGATCGAGTTTCAGGCCCTGAACGAGGCGTTCGGCCGCGAAACGGACCGTACCGGATTCTGTGTCCTCTCGTCGATGAAGTCGAACATCGGCCATCTGGACTCCGCGGCGGGTGCCGCGGGTCTGCTCAAGGCGGTCGTCGCCCTCAAGAGGGGCAAGCGCTACGCGTCGGCTCATTTCTCGACACCCAATCCGCTGCTCGAATGCGAAAATTCGGCGCTGCGTCTTTCGTCCGAAACGGAACCGTGGCCATCGGTCGGGCCGCGCCGGGCGGGCGTCAGTTCTTTCGGCATCACCGGAACCAATGTGCATGTGCTCTTGGAAGAGGCGGCGATCGAGGATTCGCCCGACGGCACGCCGGTGACCGACGGCGCATCGCCTTCGCTGCTTATACCATTGTCCGCCCGCTCCGAAGCGGCGCTGTGCCGACATGCCGCCCGATTGGCCGATCATCTCGAGGCCGGCCATACGCATCTTGCCGATTTGGCCTTCGTGCAGGCGACCTGCCGGGATCATGAAAACTGGCGCGCGGCCTTCCATGCGTCGACCATGGCGGAGGCCATATCGTCATTGCGTCGCATCGCCGAAAAGCAAGGTGTGGTCTGCGCGTCTTCCGAAGCGGCGGTTACCATACTTTTGCCGCATGAAGGGGCGCTTCCATCCGATTTCATGCGGGCCTGGCGGGAAACGTTTCCGACCCCGGCGGAGACCGCGCGCCCGGCCGAAGCTTCGGAACATCCGTTATCCATGAAGCTTGCATTGCTGCGCGGGCTGCTGGCGGCAGGGTTGTCTGATCGGAACTTGATCGGGCATGGCTCCGGTAATCTGGTGGTGGATGCCCTGCGCACGCAGTCCGACCTGTCGCCGGAAACCGTTTCCGCCAAGCCGACGACCGTTGCGCCGCTGGATCCGGCGCGACTGCGAGGTGCATTCAAGAGTTTGTCCATTCAAGGTCCGTTGGCGCTCGTGGCGCCCTGGCAAGGCAGCCTTGCCGACATCACCGCGAAAACGCTGACGCACGATATCGGGCAACTGATACAAATGGATTTCGCGGTCCATCCGCGCCAGGCGCTGATGAAGCTGATCGCAGAGCTTTATGTCCAGGGCGTCGAGATCGATTGGGTGAAATTCACGCGTTATGCCGGTGGATACGGCCGCCGCGTCTGGCTGCCGACCGACCTGTTCGAGCCGGTCCGCTGCTGGGTCGATCCGGTCGCGCCGACGGCTGTCGCCGGCACGCCGTCTGACCGCAATGCCGCCTCTTCCGACGAAGCGAACGGGCCCGGGGTCGAGGCCGAACTGGCTGCGATCTGGCGCAGGCTGCTGGATGCCGGGGATCTTAAATCCGAGGATGATTTCTTCGATTTGGGCGGTGACTCGCTCATGCAGGTGCAGCTCGAAAATGCCGTGCGCGAGCGGCTGAATTACGAGCTGAGCTTTGACGACGTTTTCGACCACCCGACACTTGGCGGGCTCGCCGCATTCATCGCCGAGAAACGCGGGGTCGGTTCGAAGCAGGCTGCGACATTTCTGAAGGACGCCGATGGCACCGAAACCGAGCGGGGCCTCGCCGCGATCTGGTGTCGGCTTCTCGATGCGCAAGCCGTTGGCAGACATGAGGACTTCTTCGATTTGGGCGGCGACTCGCTGATGCATGTGCAACTTGAAAACGCCGTGCGCGAAAGCTTCGGGGTCGATCTGGGCATTGACGATGTCTACGATCATCCGACCCTGGCCGAATTGGCCGCCTTTATCGCGGAACGCGAAGACGGGGATCGCGGTGGTGGAAAGGGCCCGATTGCGTTGCCGGGGCGCGATCATGCCCCCGTTACGCATTCTCAAAAGCGGATGTGGCTTTTGCAGCAGATGGCGCCGGAATCGGGGGCCTATAACGTCTGTGCGACGTTCCGGTTGGATGGAACCGTCGACGAAAGCAGGTTACGCGCGGCCCTCGATCGCCTGGTGCGTCGGCATGGCATTCTCAGAACCCGGTTTGTCTTTGAGAACGGTCGGCTGGCGCAGCAGATAGCCGAGACCACGGCCTTCGATCTGGAAACCCAGACCCTCTCGCATGGGGAGCAGGCGGCCGAGGCGATGCTGGCGGCGCATGCGGCGAGACCTTTTGATCTGAGCGAGGTCGGCGCTTTGCGCGCGCTGTTGCTCAAACCCGAAACCGGTCCGGAGACCGGTTGGTTCCAGCTCGTCCTGCATCATGCGATTTGCGATGAATGGTCGCTCGATCTTCTGCTGCGCGAATTGGCGGACGAATACGAGGGCAACGCGATCCCCGCGCCTGCGCTTCAGTTCGTGGATTGGGCCGTCTGGGAAGCCGATGTCGCGGAAACCGAGACCTTTCGCCGTGGAAGAACCTATTGGCGGAAGACCCTGGAAGGCGTTCCGGTCAATCTTCCCTTGCCGACGGATCATGCCCGCAACACGCAGGAAAATCACGACGGCGCGTGGCTGAAACTGGAACTGGCGCCCGACCGGGTTGACCGGATGAAGACCGCGGCAAGACGGGCGGGCGGTACATTGTTCACATGGCTTCTGACCGGTTACGCCGCATGGATCTCGCGTGTTTCGCAATCGACGGATTTCATCGTCGGCGTGCCCATCGCCGGGCGCAATCACGCCGCTGCGGAAAATATTCCAGGTTGTTTCATCAATACGTTGCCGATCCGGGTCGATACCGGCGGCGGCGCCGGTTTCGACACCCTGTTCGGTCGCATCAGAAAATCGTTGTCGGGCGCGCTCGATCATCAACTCTATCCCTTTGACCGCATGGTGGACGATCTTGGCGTGAGCGGTGACGCCGCGCAGCCGCCGCTTGTGCAGACCCTGCTGTCGCTGCAAGGCGGCAACCCCGCCGCGAGCGATGCGTTCCGGCTGGGGAAAGCCCGCGCTAGGCCGGTGCAACTGCAAGGAGCGGTGTCTTGGCTCGATCTGTCGGCCGTGCTCTGGGAGGCGCGGCATGGCGGTCTCGAAGGCATCTTCGCTTACCGCACGGCCCTTTTTGAGGAAGCCACCATCCGCAGTTTCTGGCGCGAATGGTCAGACCTGCTGGAGATGGGGCTGACCATTCG
>JBCCVK010000012.1:0-14961 GCA_039195495.1 Pseudomonadota bacterium | reverse complement strand
GGATCGAACTGCACAATCGACGAGCGGGCGGAACGTTTCCATGAGGTCATCCGCAAGTGCAAAGGCATTGCCACGGTTTGAATGGAACAGGCCGATGGTCGGATGAAGGCCAGCCGCGACGACAGCGCGAGCTGTCGCCGCCCGCAAGACCGTATAGCCATAATTCAGAAGGGCGTTTTCATCCAAGGCGCCCGTATCCCGACGAAACTCTGGCCCCATCATACGGGGCCAGTAGTGCCGGGCGGCCCGAGCTTCGATATTGCCGCCGTCACCAGACGTCACCTTGCGGGCCATCATGGTCAGTGGCGCGGAAACCTCTCCGATAGCCTCCAGAGCGGCAGCCTGCATCAGGACCTTGGAGGTCACAACCTGTTTCCATGCCCGTTTGAGCAATGGTGTTTTTGCTTGCCATTGTGCACGCATCCGGGCGCCTTGCGCATGATGCCCCTCAATGGGCAGCAGCACCGATTTCGGCGCATGGTTCGCGGCACACAGAACAACGGGCGCGCCGCGATCCGCCAATGCCGTCAGCAGGGATGTCGACCAGGTGGTTCCATGGGCGTGAACGATCACACCAGCGATCTGATCAAGGGGGGTGCGACCAATCTCGGATCCATCCTCAGAGACTTTCAGAAATCCTCGGTCGCGCGACAAATGTCGACCTTCAGTCGCGATATCAATGATCTGGTCCAAGAAAACACATACCCTACGAAACGTTAACATCTCAATTCTAGTACGAATTCTCGTTTTCTCAAAATTCAGGCGCGTTTTGGGGGGCCAGGATCACGCAGATACCCCATCTCGTCCACATAGACGCGGCGGGCATTTGACTTGATCAGGGGACCAGCGCCGATCTGGATGAAACGGAAAGGATCGTCCTTGTCGCGATTCCGCGCATCGGCGTTTGCCTCCATGTGAGGTGCGATGTAGAGACCGTTTGCCACATGCATCGATTGCACATACCCGACGATGGTGCTGCCATCACGCTCCAACATCACCATGTCGCGTTTGAACACGCGCAATACGCGCTTCGCCGCCGGATGCGGCTTCTTCTGGACATGCGGCTGATGAGCTTCGAATGTCGTGACGACCTGAGCCTTGATCTTGCCGTCGGGCAATTGCCAGATTTCGTAGCAATGATTGCTGTCACCCTTGTAGGCTTTGTAACGTTTACCCGACGGATCCCGCAGTTCAATCCGGGCGCTTTCCTGAAGGCTTTCCACCAGCCGGACTCGGCGAAGACCGAAATAGGGATTCGGCGTTCCATCGGGGAGTCTGGCAGCCAAAGCAAATTCTGACAGCGCCTTCTTGAACTCTTTGTCCTCCAGCCCTCGCGTGGCGCGCTCCAGATGTCGTTGCAGATCCGCGTCGCGAATATTCGCACTGCGGGTCGTGATGGCGACATCATTGGGTTTTAGGGACAGGAGCGGTTTGCGGCTCACGACTGTGTCGCCGTCTACTACGCCGTAGGCGGTATCATTGTGTAACCGCCCCACGCTGCTGTCACGACCCCGCCGTCGAAGCGCAGGGTCGATCCGTCCGTGATCCGTCCGGTGGCTTACAATGATCCGCGCGACCTGATCACCAATATCCTTGCGGAACCCCTCCCATGGCGGTGGGACGGAGCGCGCAATTTCCTCAGCACCAGCCAATTCGTCCGTCTTGGCGATGTCGGCGATTTTCTTGATCAGCCCGCGATCCGTCGCCGCGATCACGGCTGCGTCGACGGCGTGATGTCGATGGTCGCTGCGATTCTTGATTTTCGCCGTCTGTTTGTGGCGGTCCGTCAAAGCTGTCAGGCCGTTGAGCCCCCAGTGACGCCGCAGCATTTCCGTCAGGCGACCGGGGACAACCCAAACACGGGATTTGCCGTCGCTTCCGTCATACAGAGCAGCGAGGTAGCCGCGCGCGATGCGTGAGAGATATTGCGTATCCTTCAATGCACGGGCGGAGAAGTCGTTTTCACCCTCGAACCGTTCCATCGCATCCGGCGCAAAACGCCACGCCTTGTTGGCGGGCAGGTTCTTGAGGTTGGCCGCGATCGCTTCCCATTGGGGCGTGTCGCCCCAGGCTTCCCACGGCGTCTTATTGGTCTTGTCGCGGTTGGCTTCTTTCAGGCAAAGTGCGCGGTTGGCGAAGCTGTCGTCCAGAGTGCGGGAAAAAGGCAGTATGTGATCGACGTCGCAGGAACCGTCAAAGAGCATACCAGCGCTGATGCGACGACCGGTGTAAGGGCAGTTGCGCGTCATGACATCGTCACCCAGCGCTTCCCATAGCCGAAGCCGCATCCGGTTTGCCCCGGTATTCGGCACACCGAGTTCTTCGAGTTTTTCACCCCTCGCCTTCGCAGCCTCTGTGTTCTTTTTGATATCGCGCTCAACCTCGCGCTTCTGATCCTCCGAGAGCTTCAGGTCGCGGGTCAGTTCCACGACGATCTGGTCGGGCTTGCCATAGACCGCGATGATCCTGTTCACGAGGCGTCGTAACTGGTTGAGGCCGATATGTACCGTCGGATTGGTGATGCGGCCGAACCGGGTGATTTCATCGTCCTGCTCACTATAAGTTCCAGGGATCACGTGCCGGTCGAGGATTTCTCCATAATATGGCAGCTTTTCCAGGACCTCGCCGGTCCGCCCGTCGGAATGGTGCCAGCCGCAGGCGGCCACTGCCGCGCTATAGGGGATGACTTCAGCTTCCAGCGCTGCCAGAATGCGCATGGTCGCGGTCAATCCCAGCCGACCGTAACCTTCCGGCAAAGGCGCTCTGGCGGTCTCAGCGGCGTGATCGCGATCAAGACGATGCTCCGTGATTAACCAGTTCACCATTTTCGCGAAGTCATCGTCGCTCTGAACCGCCCGAATGCGTTTGACGACCTCCCACCGCGCATTGTCATCAAGCGTCGACCACCGCGCCCCGAACCGGTCGGGGTGGGACAGGCTGGCGCGCACGGGATCGCATCTGATTGCATCGCGATTGGCGGTCTCTAACGTGAAAGTCTGCTCTGGCCGCAGCCCTATCAGCCTGCCGAGCGCCTTCAGCGTCATCACCATGCCGGTCAGCGACTTGGTATGCTTCTTGTTGTTCAACGCATGGATGATCCGGTCGCGCTCATCGCGGGTCAGCGCGCGGGATGGCTGGCCCCGCGCGGCGACGCGCAGACCATTTACCGTTTCATAAAGAACACGCCGCTGGTTCAGCGGATGGGACGCCGGGATCCGTCTTTCGTCCGCGAATAGGCACAGGCCGACCTCCGGTGTCTTGAGCGGTCGCTGGTGGAAAATGATGATGCCGATCTCATCCCGCAGATCATCTGTCAGAACATCAGGATAATGCGCCGCCTGCGCCGCCCATAACGTCTCGAATTCCCCACGAATATGTCGCCTGTCGGGGTAGAAATCATATCCCTCCTCCGCGTTCTCATCATTGTCCCTACGCGCGACGGACAATCGTGTTCGCACAGTCGTCACTCTTTTAGGATCGGGGGCGGAAGCGCGACGCATGTGCAGGAACTCACCATAGGTTCGCGCCCCCTTGGCCATCATCGCCTGATCGAGACGCGCTGTTGCGTCTTTGATCTTACCGCTCTCATTGTCGCCGCGATCTGTCTTGCGGTTCGATTTGAAACCGCGACGCTGGTTAAGATGAAAGAGCGCGCGCCCGAAGCGCTTTAGCGGCAGGGCCCCGTCCAACCCTTCGGCGCGCAAGGTGTAAGGGTCGAGCGCCTCGAGCTCTTTCGCTTCCGCTGGATCGGTCGGCATCAAACCGACTTCGGCCATCCGCTTCAGCAGCGCCGCCTTGCGCCGCAAGAACCGATCTCGCCGGCGACGTTGCGCGCGTGCTGCACGCCTGTCAACAGCGAGCGACGCGCCGGATTTCGGATGACGGCCATCCGAGAAAATGCGAACCCCGCCATTTACCACCGAGGTGATGTCGTCTTTCTCTAACTCATAAAGCCACCACCCGATCGAATTCGTACCAATATCAAGACCAAGACGCATTTTTCTCATATCACTGAACGAAGTCTGTCGGTTGCGGCTGGACACCGAATTTTGAGAGACCTAATATTAGCCCGTTCAAAATTCGCGGTCGAGCCGTTAACAAGCATTCGATTGCACCACATTGAAACGCAGGCTACGGCCTGCGTTTCCTTTTATGGACTGTTCGAGCGGATGTCTTGTGTGGACGGCGCCCGCATGCGCTGGTTTCGTCACATCCGGCAGTGTCGGGACACCGACTAAATAACAAAGACGCGTCTGGCCGGGACATCTTTGTCGTCATGACGTCCGAAAGCGACTATGCGGTGCGCTTTTCAGCGTTGCCGACGACGCAAGCCAGAGCGGCCGGGCTCTGGCAGGATCTCGACCGCCTTGCCGTCTCCGATCTTCTGGTGCTCGATCTTTTCGGATTGCCCAATGCCCGAAATCACTTCGCTGCCGCACCCTCTGCGCCCGTGGTCGCCATCATCAACGGCGCTGGTGCGGAGGATGACGCGAACCCGTTTCCGAGACGCGGGATCATCGATGTCGCGGCTTTCGGATCAAGGATGGTCAATTGGGGAAGACCCTGGTTTCAGTGGTCGCCCGGTTTACCGAACCGAACGGCCGGACCGTCCAAATCCGGCGCGTTCGAAGCCGACTCGATCGAACTCGTGTCATTCGCCCCATTCCGGAAAGGACCCCATGAGGATGGTGGGCGCCGATCATGCCGGCTCATGCTTTTGCAGACGTTCCAGCAAATCGACGCCTTGGCATTTCCAAAAATGCAGCAGATCAATGAAAACCCAGTTTTCGGCCAGTCGATTGCCCATGCGTCTGTAGATGTCGATCACCCTGAATTCCCCGATTTCACCGGTGGCGGGCGTTCCCATGAAAGTTCCCGTCAGCCGTGCGGAAAAATTCGGCCAGCCAAAGAAGCCGCCGTAATGCCCCTCTGCCAGTCGGGCAATGTGGGTGGTCTTCGATCTGTCGGAAAAGGCGGCCCGAAACGGGCCGGAATGCTGTCTGACGTAACGCGGGATCGTAAAGGTCGCTCCGATCCCCGTCGGCCCCCACCAAACCATGTCCTCAGCCCAGGTCAGGCGCAGTTCTTCTTCCAGCGGCAGGCCACTGCGCCACTGGCCGAGATCGCCGATCATCCGATCGATGAGGGCAAGCGTTTCTTTCCCTTCATCCGCCGGTTGAGGACCATAAAGCAGGCCATCTTGTGTCATCGGCCCCGGTTGCATCAATTGCGCGGCGCTCTGTCGAGAAAACAGCGGAGATCCGGCTTGCGCGGCCAGGTGGGGCAAATCGAAGAACATGGCGGTTTCGGTGATTTTGCCGCCTTCCACACGATTGAATTCGCAATACCGCAACATGACGAGCTTTCCCGTCGGCGGGATGCCCAGGAAAGGGACGTCAAACACCCCCATTAGATGCCCCATCGATACGACCCAGACACCGGGATCGTCATTCAGACTGTTGAGCCCCGCGAAAAATATGTCCTGCCGGCGTTGCATCGCGGTCAAGCTTTGGCGCAAGGGCAGCCAGAACATGCGCGCGACCTGATCCGCGCTGTCCAGTTTATTGAAAGGGTGAAAGCCCCGCCAGACGTAGGTCGCCGAGATATGGCGCGACATCACGGCACCAAGATCCCCGCGCGGCGCGTCCAGCTCCGCGTACCAAGATCGAACGGTCACTTTGGCATCGGAAATCGCGTCCATGACTCTCTCTTTATCCGGTGATTCATCGTTAATTTTGCAATCGTATGCAGAAAAAGCTTGCCAACTTCCCGCAGGCGAGTCTAGCATATTGCAATCGTATGCAAGACAGATTCTGTCGGGAGAGTCCGCATGGCAGAAATCCAGTTGCGCAATCTCAGCAAGCGCTGGGGCAGCTTCGTTGGCGTCGACAACTTCGACCTGACCATCACCGACAAGGAGTTTCTGGTTCTGCTGGGTCCATCGGGCTGCGGCAAGACAACGACCATGCGGATGATCGCCGGGCTGGAAGACGCCACCGAGGGCGAGATCCTGATCAACGGCAGGCGGGTCAATGATCTGGAACCCAAAGACCGCGACGTAGCCATGGTATTCCAAAGCTACGCACTCTACCCCAATATGAACGTTTACGAAAACATCCGCTTTCCACTGAAGGTGCGGGGCGTCGACCCTTCGACACATGACGGCAAGGTCCGCCGCGCCAGTGCGATGGTCGAGCTCGACGAATTTCTGCATCGCAAGCCCGCGGAATTGTCCGGCGGCCAGCGCCAGCGCGTTGCGCTCGCCCGCGCCATCGTCCGCGAACCCAATGTCTTTCTGATGGACGAACCCCTGTCGAACCTCGACGCCAAACTGCGCGTATCGACGCGCGCGCAGATCAAGAATCTTTCTCACGAACTGGCCGTCACCACGATCTACGTAACCCACGACCAGATCGAAGCGATGACCCTGGCCGATCGCGTGGTCATCATGAAACGGGGCGTGGTTCAGCAGGTCGGCACCCCGGTCGAAATCTACGACAGGCCCGCCAACAGTTTCGTCGCCGGCTTTATCGGTTCACCGGCCATGAACCTCGTCGACGGCATCCTGGAAAACGGGGTATTCCGTGCCGAGAACACCCTGGTGAATGGATTGAGCGCCCCTGACGGTCCCGTCACCTTGGGCTTTCGCGCCGAAGACGCGCGCGTAGTCGAAGATGGCACCGACGGCGAGATCAACGCACCGGTCTATACGCTGGAGCTTTTGGGCGACAGCACGATGGTTTCGGTCCGTCTTGGCGGGCAGTTGGTTTCGGTCAAAGCAGACAAGACGTTCCGAGCCGATATCGCCGATTTGGTTTCGCTGCGCATTCATACCGACCATTGCCACCTGTTCGATACGAAGACGGGTCGACGTTTGGGAGATTGACGTTCCTCGATCTCCCGAATGCTTGGGGAGAGCCGGGTGCGAGCTCGAAGATGGACGCATACAAACAGGGAGACGCAATCATGTTTCTGAAGAAAACGATACTTGCGGGCGTGATGTCGCTTCTGGCGGGCGCCGCCGCTGCGGCCTGCGAAATCAACGCGCGCGTCAGCATCATCGGCAACGAGTTTCCTGCAATCCAGACCGTCGGCGCCGGCGCCGCAGAATGCACCGGTGCCGAGGTAAAAAAGAACCTCACCGCCGATCACAAAAACATTCAGGTGCCCGGCATGCAGGGCAATCCGGCAGAATACACCAGCGCGATCGTCGCCAATTCCACCATCGTAGCGCTGATGAACGAAGACCTGATCCGGCCGTTGGATGACCTGGTCGCAAAACATGGGCGGGGACTGCGGAGGAACCAGTTGATCACCATCGACGGCAAGATCATGGCCATCGCCTTCATGGCGAACGCCCAGCACCTGATGTATCGCAGGGACATTCTGACCGATCTGGGCATCCAGCATCCGAAGACTTATGAGGAAATGCTGGATGCGGCCGAGACGATCCGTGCAAAGGGTATCATGCAGAACCCGATCGGTGGGGCTTATGCGGCGGGCTGGAACCTGGCCCAGGAATTCAACAACATGTTCATCGGCTATGGCGGAACGCATTTCAAGCCAGGCAGCGCCGAGCCGCATGTGAATTCGGAGGCGGGAATGAAAGCGCTGAACACGATGAAGGCGCTGACCGAGTATATGAATCCCGACTACCTGACCCACGATTCCAATGCGACGAATGCCGAATATCGGGCCGGCAACGTTGCGCTGCTGAACATGTGGGGCAGCCGGGCGGCCACCCAAACCACCACTGACGGTATCACCGAAGAGGTGAAAAAAGGGCATGCCATTGCCGGCCCGATGACCGTCGGGGGCGGCGACACTCCGGTCTCGACCCTGTGGTGGGACGGCTGGACCGTGGCCAAGAACATCTCCGACGAAGAGGCCGAAGCCACCTTCATCGCGATGATGAACGGCATCCGTCCCGACTTGATGGAGGATGCGGAAATCGCAAGCCAAGCCGTGTGGTTGATCGACGGGTACGAGCCGACCGAAGCGGCCGTGGGCGTCTTCGCCGCGGCACAGTCCGGCACCGCACCCTATCCGATGGTGCCCTATATGGGCTTGATGCATACCGCGCTTGGCGCGGAGATCGCCGATTTCCTGCAGGGCAAGGAAACCGCGCAACAGGCGCTGGCCGACGTCGAGGCCGCCTATATCGCCGCGGCCAAAGAAAAGGGCTTTCTGAATTGAGCTTCCTTTGATCCGGGGGCGGTCTTCCCGCCCCGGTCACCGCGCAAACCGGAGCCGCCTCGATGCGCCATCGCACATTCTTCTGGTTTATCCTGCCCACGGCCGCGGCGATGGCGCTGTTCATCGCGCTGCCGATCGTGTCGGTTGTCATGCAGTCGGTCTTTGCCCCGCATGAGGCGGTGCTGGTCGAGGTAGAAAACTGCACGCCGCTGGTGGGCTGCACCATGGAAACCAAGGTGGATCACGAGGCCACGGCCACGTTACGCGCCGACCGGCCGCTCGGCCGGTTCGTCGGGCTGACGATCTATCTCGACAGGGGTCACCTGGCGGTCGCCGAAGTCAAGGAAGCATGGCGCTCATCCGACACATTCGGCGCATTTTGGAACAAACTCTTCAACCTGCCGCTTTATCGCGCGCTCGGCTTCACGCTGACATTCACCTTTGTCGTCACCCCCCTTCTGATCATTTTCGGGTTGATGATCGCACTCGCGGTCAACGCGCTGCACCGACATCTGAAAGGGCTGACGATCTTCTTTTCGCTCCTGCCGATGATCGTGACGCCCCTCATCGGATCGCTGATCCTGTTCTGGATGGTCGACAGCCGGGGCGTGGTCGGATCCGCCCTCGTGGCGCTGAGCGGGGATCCGAATTTCTCGCTCAAAGCCTCCACCGGCCTGACCTGGGTCATGCTGATCGTCTATGGGGTCTGGCATTCCGCGCCCTTCGCCTTCGTCGTGTTCTACGCCGGTTTGCAGACCCTGCCGAAGGACCAGTTGGAAAGTGCGATGATCGACGGAGCCACGCGCTGGCAACAGGTCAAATACGTGGTGATCCCGCATCTGATGCCGTTGGTGACCTTCGTGGCGCTGATTCAACTGATGGACAATTTCCGGGTCTTCGAACCCATCGTCGGTTTCAACGCCTCGGCCCATGCCACCAGCCTCAGCTGGATCATCTTCAACGACCTGGGCGGCGAAACCCGCCAGCTTTCGGCGGCGGCCGCTTCGTCGGTGTTGACGATCATCGGGGTGGCCGTCCTTTTGACGCCGGTGCTCATCCGCGTCCGGCGTGATTTCAAAGCGAAGGGCTGAAGCGATGAGCGTCAAGGCACAAAAACGCCCCCTGATCCTGCAGGCCGCCCTCTACGGCGTCATCATCGTCTGGCTGATCCTCGCGGCCTTCCCCTTCGTCTGGACCGTCTGGGGATCGTTCAAGGTCGAACTCGACTTCTTCTCGATCGCCGACTGGACCTATGCCCTGACCGGCGAGCGGACAAAGGCCATCTATGATCGGCCGTTCACGGGGACGGGCTATCACGGGGCCTGGGTTCGGGAAGAATTTTGGCGCCATGTGATCAATACCCTGATCGTCTGTCTCTTCGTCGTCTGCACCTCTCTGACGATCGGGACACTGGGCGGCTACGCGCTGTCACGGTCTTCCCATCGCTATACCTTTTGGCTGTTGATCACGGCGCTGATCTTCCGGGCCATGCCGCCGATCACATTGGTGGCGGGTTATATGCTTCCCTTTTTCGAATGGAACGTCTGGGGGATTTTGCCCACTGCGATCATCGTTCTCGTCGCCATCAACCAGCCCTTCACGTTGTGGATGCTGCATGGTTTCTTCCAGAAGATCCCGAAGGAGCTGGACGAAAGCGCCAAGGTCGATGGCTGTACCCAGTTTCAGGCCTTCCGCCACGTGATCATCCCGGTCATGTGGCCCGGCGTGATCACCACCGGATTGTTCAGTTTCCTGCTGGCCTACAACGATTTCGCCGTCACCTCGATGTTGTTGAGCGAGGCGAACCGGACCATGGTGCCCGAAATCGCCGCCTATCTCGGCACGACCTACACCGAGGGCAACGTGATGTTCGCGGTCGCTGCGGTGGTCTCGGCCACGGTGCCGCTGTTCATATTGGTGATGTTCTTCCAGCGTCAGATCGTCAGCGGTCTGACCGCCGGAGCCGTGAAAGGATAAAGTTGAGATGATCATTGGCGCACGCCCCACACAGGCAATTCTGACCCGCGGCACGGATATGTCCAAGACGGATGAAACGCGCCGTGTGATCGAAGGCATGGTCGATGGTCTGAACGATCATCGGATCGACGACATCGGTGAATTCTTCGCGGAGGGCTTCCGCTGGATGGGCAACCAGGGCTGCGGAACCAAGATCGGCCTCAAGGAGTTCCAGGACAATTGGCAACGCCCCTTTCAGGCGGCGTTTTCCGACAAGGTCTGCATCGACGAGGCACGGCTCTACATGGGGGAATGGGCCGCCGCCTTTGGTCGTCAGGAAGCCACCCATTCGGGCGAGTTCCTGGGGATCGCGCGCACCGGCAAGCGGGTCGAGATCCGGTACATGGATTTCTGGAAGGTCGTCAACGGCAAGATCGTCGACAACTGGGTGAACGTCGATTTCGCCCATGTCGCGGCCCAGTTGGGCGCGGATGTGTTCAATGGCGAAGGCTGGGAAACATTCGACCGAGGAGAACGCGTAGCCCCCCGGCCCGACAAGTGAGGATTAGTCAATGGCAATCGAATATCTCAAGAAAGGCAAACCCGAAGCCGACCGGGCCGAGGATGATGCGAAAACCGCCGCCATCGTCAGCGCCGCGTTGAGGGATATCGAAACCCGCGGCGACGACGCCGTGCGCGAGATGAGCACGAGATTCGATGGTTATTCGCCAGTCTCCTACCGCTTGTCGCGGAACGAAATCGAGGCGCTGATGGCCAAAGTCAGCCCGCGCGACATGGAGGACATCAAATTCGCCCATGAGCAGGTGGTGACGTTCGCACGGGCCCAGCGGGAATCGATGCTGGATATCGAGGTCGAAACCCTGCCGGGCGTGATCTTGGGTCACAAGCATATTCCGGTGCAATCGGTGGGCTGCTACGTCCCCGGCGGCAGGTTCCCGATGGTGGCCAGCGCCCATATGTCCGTCGCGACGGCCAAGGTGGCGGATGTCCCACGCATCATCGCCTGCACCCCCCCGTTCAAGGGCGCACCGAACCCCGCCGTCGTCGCCGCGATGCATCTGGGCGGCGCTGACGAGATTTGGGTACTGGGCGGGATTCAGGCAGTGGGCGCGATGGCCATAGGCACCGAAAGCATGGACCCCGTGCATCTGCTGGTCGGTCCGGGCAATGCTTTCGTGGCCGAGGCCAAGCGCCAGTTGTTCGGCCGGGTCGGGATCGATCTGTTCGCCGGACCGACCGAAACCATGGTGATCGCCGACGAAACCGTGGATGCCGAGCTCTGCGCCACCGATCTGTTGGGTCAGGCGGAACATGGCCATAACTCACCCGCCGTTCTGGTGACGAACTCGCGCAAACTGGCGGAGGGCACGCTGGACGAGATCGAGCGTCTCCTGAAAATCCTGCCTACCGCTGAAACCGCCGGCGTCAGCTGGCAGGACTATGGCGAGGTGATCTTGTGCGACACCTACGACGAAATATTGCGGGTGGCAAACGATATAGCCAGCGAGCATGTGCAGGTGATGACCGACCGCGACGATTGGTTTCTCAGGCACATGACCTGCTATGGCGCGCTGTTCCTGGGGGCACGCACCAACGTGGCCAACGGCGACAAGGTGATCGGCACCAACCACACGCTGCCGACCAGGAAGGCGGGGCGCTATACCGGCGGTCTGTGGGTGGGGAAATTCCTCAAAACCCACAGCTATCAGAAGGTTCTAACGGATGAGGCCGCGACGATGATCGGCGAATACGGCTCGCGGCTTTGCATCCTCGAGGGCTTCGTCGGTCATGCCGAGCAATGTAACATGCGCGTGCGTCGTTATGGCCGGCTCAACGTGCCCTATGGTGCGCCGGCACCGTATCGCGACGTCGCTGAATAAGCGTGAGCCTCTACCGGAACGGAGCGTTTGGACTTGAACGAAAATGAATCGCCACGACGGGGACACGGATCGGATTGCCACGCCGCATCCGTCGAAGCGGTGCCGGAACAGGTTTTCGACGTCGAGACGGCGATCCATCCTGCCCGCCCGGTTGGCGCCATGACAGGCCCGCAGGTCCCTCATACCGCCGCCCATGCGCCGCTTCCGACGGCCCTCTCGGATCGGGAACGTCGCGGCGGGCCCGCCATGGCGGACATGCTCGATCATCCGATCCGGCCCCCCGCGCGGGGCGGATTGGAAGCGATGCGGATGGAAAGATTCCGGCTCGACGGGGCACGAAGAGCCAACATTCGCAATGAACGTCTCGCGCTTCTCGTGATCGACATGATTTCAGCTCTGGACAAGGAGGTCGCCGCATGATCCTTCCCCGAACACCCTCCTTCCGCCTGGATGGCAAACGCGCCCTGGTCGCCGGGGCGAGTTCAGGCATCGGTCTGGCTTGCGCGGTCGCCCTGGGCGACGCCGGAGCGGAGGTGACGGTCGCCGCCCGTCGCCACGGGGTGCTCGAGGATCTGGTGCGTGACATGCGCGCGGAGGGAATGACCGCGCGCACGCTGACGTTGGATGTGGCCGACGTGGCCGCCACGCAAAGCGCCGTTAAAGAAAACGGCCCCTTCGACGTCTTGGTCAACTCCGCCGGTCTCGCCCGTCACAGTCCCGCCAAAGATACCAGTGCCGAGGATTTCGACGCGGTGACCGGGCTGAACATCAAGGGGGCCTATTTCCTGACACAAGCCGTGGCAAAGGGTTTGATGGCGGCAGGCAAACCGGGATCTCTGATCAACATCTCCAGCCAGATGGCCAAGGTCGGCGGGTTGGAAAGGGCCGTCTATGCCGCCACCAAGCACGCCGTCGAAGGCTTCACCAAGTCGATGGCGATCGAATGGGGGCGGCATGGCATCCGGGTGAATACGATCTGCCCGACCTTCATCGTTACCGCATTGACGCAATCCACCTTCGACCAGCCGGACAAACGCGCCTGGATCGAAGACAAGATCAAACTGGGCCGGGTGGGCAAGACCGAGGACATCATGGGTGGCGTGTTATATCTGGCTTCGTCGGCGTCCGCGTTGGTGACGGGCACGGCCTTGATGATCGACGGGGGATGGACATCGCAATGACGGGCACCAAAATCACATCGGCCGAGGTGGCCAAACTGGCCGGCGTTTCACAATCCGCCGTCAGCCGCGCGTTCACACCGGGCGCCGCCGCCTCTCAAAAAACCGTCGACAAGGTGCGCAATGCGGCGTCCTTGGGATATCGCCCCAATTCTCTGGCCCGGGCGATGGTATCCGGCCGGAGCAGGATCATCGGCCTGGTCGTGGCCTATCTGGAAAACCACTTCTACCCCGAGGCTTTGGAGAAACTGTCAAACGCCCTGAAGGAACGCGGCTATCACATTCTGGTTTTCATGGCACCCAACACCGCCCCGAACATCGATCACGTCGTCGAGGAGATCCTTGACTATCAGGTGGACGGTATCATCGCCGCGTCGGTCGCCATGTCATCCGAACTCTCGGCCCGCTGTCGGGCGGCGGGCGTGCCGATGGTGCTGTTCAACCGCTCGCAGGACGGTTCGGGCATGTTGGCGGTCACCTCCGACAATATCGCCGGCGGGCGCAAGGTCGCCGAGTTCTTTATGGCCGCGGCGCATCGGAAGATCGGCTATATCGCCGGGTGGGAGGGCGCTTCGACCCAGCGCGATCGCGAGGCGGGATTTGTCCGACGGCTAGGCGAAAGCGGTATGACGCTGCATGCCCGCGGGATCGGCGATTTCCGCATGGATCAGGCCGCCGAGGCCACCCGCCGCATGTTCTCCCAGGACCCGCCCGACGCCGTTTTCGTCGCCAACGATCACATGGCCTTTGCCGTCATGGACGTTCTGCGCTTCGAACTCGGGATCGGCGTCCCCGAAGAGGTCTCTGTCGTAGGCTATGACGATGTGCCCGCCGCCGCCTGGCCGGCCTATGGTCTGACGACCGTCCGTCAGCCCGCGAACCGGATGGTGGCGGCAACGGTCGATCTGCTGCTCGATGAAATCGAGGGCGAAGGCGAAGGCCCCCGAAAGATCGCCATCGACGGCCCACTCATCATTCGCGGCTCGGCCCGCATCCCCACAGCGTGAAAAAATGAAGGGATTCGCTATTAATTGGGTCAATGTTGGATGCAAGTTTACACTCAAAACGCTTCAGTATGAGCGTTAAACGAGACAATGGTCATGCCATTCGATTACTGTCAACGCAATATTGGCCAGCAAAACGCATGTATGTGTTCGGGGACGGAGACGCCAGATGTATCCCCCGGATCTGGCTGGGGTAGATCTGCGACTGTCCGTATCGGGATCACCCCAACCCAAGTCGGCAGCAAGTAATCCTCGGATTCATCTTCCGGGGACCCATCGCGCAATTTCATGCTGCCTTCATCTATCTTCATCTGTAAGATGGTCGTGGCTTTTAACTCTTGGGGCTTCATCGATCGCAAGCAGGCGTTGCGCCCTGGCCAAAGCCGCTCGATAAAGGCATCCAGTTCTCGCTTTTTTCCCTCTAGGGTAGCAACCTTGCTTGCCCGAAAAGAACCAGCGAGCGTGAATTGGAAGATCCCGCCATCGGCGTCGGTCACGTAGGACGACGCGCCCAGATGGTCGGGATGATAGAAGTAGAGGTCGCGCTCCCGAACCTCGGGGCCGCCCTGGCCGTTGTTGCCGCAGGGGCCTTGGCCCTGACCATTGACTCCGGCATTGCCCTGGCCCTGACCGCCCCCCTGCCCCTGGGTCCAGCCCCAGGGCGGATTGGCGCAGCCGGGGAGCGGATCGGCCACCCCGTCGCCGTCCACGTCCTTGGGCTGACGG
>JBCCVK010000011.1:0-15095 GCA_039195495.1 Pseudomonadota bacterium | reverse complement strand
TCGCGATCTCGCCTTCGAATGCCCCCGCGATGGCCGCCACGCCACTCGTCAGAAGATCGTCCACGATCTGTACCTCACCGGCTTCGTCCGCTGAGGACGCGGGCCCGGTATACAGGCACTCATATTCACTGTCGGCATTCTCCGACATCCATTTCTGGCATCCCAGATTGATTTGTTCGAAGAACGGATTGTCGAGACCTTTCACGACAATGGCGAGCGTCTTCTTGTCCTGTGCCAGCGCCAGCGTTGCCGCCGCTGCGGTCACCGCCGCGGCGGTGACGAATGATATGAATTTACTTGCCACTTCTTTGTCCTCCCAATTTGCGTGACACTTTTTCCATTTTCCACGAGGGGTCTAGCCGGGGTACCAAATCTTCCTCGGGTCATCGGGGCTTCGGCGATAGGCCCAGGCCAGTTCTACAAGCTTCTTCAGGTCGATCTTGGGCCGCCAATTCAGCAGCAGGCGTGCCTTGGTGTTGTCCAGCCAGTTGCTATGGAGGGGTGTATTGACCTCCCTGGATCCGATATCGCGGGTGCGCTTCAGATGGTTGGCAAGCTCTCCGTAGTCGACCGGCTCGTCCATCGCGATGTTGAAGAGCTGGTGATGCGTCACCGGATTGTCCAGGGCAACGAGAATTGCCTCGACCAGGTCGTCGACATGGACGAAGTTGCGCCTGAGCGGATGCCCATCCTTGTCGATCATCTTCGGGACCAGACCTTCGCTCGCGCTTTGCCGGATGTCCGCGTCCGACAGAAATTCGGTCCAGGGCGGTCCGCCGAATTGATCCTCGCCAAAGCTTAGCGCGAAGCGGAAATCGTCCTTCTCCATGATCCAAGGCGCTCTCAGGATGCAGCCCTTGATGCCGTACTGGAACTGGTACTGTTCCAGCATGACCTCCTCGAGCACCTTGGTCAGAGCGTAACAGCCCGGATAGGCTTTGCGTGGTGCGTTCTCGGTCACGGGACCCTGGTAGGGCTGGAAAGCGTGCCCGACCGAACAGTCGCCTCCGATCAGGATGAACTGCTCGGCGCTCGGGGATTGCCGGAAGGCTTCGAGCAGCAGAAACATGCCTTTGACCGACACGTCCATGCAGAGAGTCGGGGATTCCTTCACCGCCGCCATGTGCAGAACGTGGGTCACCCCATCGATCGCGCGCTCGATCGTGGCCCTTTCGGCCAGTGACCCTTTCACGACGGCGACGCGATCATCGTCCGGGATCGTGCGATTGTTGCATATCGCCACGGCGTCCCATGCGCGAAACTCGTCCGCCTCGAGGAAGGAAGGCAGAAAATTCTGCCCGACCTTACCGGTAACGCCTGTCAACAACAGCCGCACGGCCCCTCCCAACTATATGGTTCATATTGGAATACTATTGCCATTGGTCATTTTTTAATATTATCACTAATATTATTGCGTCAAGCGATAAAGTCATCGTCTCTGACTCGTCCTTTGGGCCCGATCCGGGCGAGTCCGGCGACGGACAGCCGCCGCGGGGGATCAATCCGTGCGCCGCAGACAGGGGGGATGGTATGTCACGACTGAAGCTGTCCGGCATTTCCCGGAGCTTCGGAGCAATACAGGCTCTCGAAAACGTCTCGATTGAGATCGCGCCAGGCGAAGTCATGGGTCTCATGGGGGACAACGGTGCGGGAAAGTCCACGCTCGTCAAGATCATCGCAGGAAACTATCGCCCGACGAATGGCGAAATCCGGCTCGACGACGAACCCGTGGAGTTCCACAAACCGATCGACGCCCAACGTAGGGGGATCGAGATCGTCCATCAGAATCTCGCGCTTTGCGATCACCTTACGGCCGCGTCGAACGTGTTTCTCGGCCGCGAGCCGATGCGGCGGTTTGGCCCGCTCAAGGTGATCGACTACGAGAAGATGCGATCCACCTCGGCCAGGCTATTCGCGCGGCTGAAATCGGAAACCCGCCCACGCGACCATGTCCGTCGCATGTCGGGCGGCCAGCGGCAGGCCGTTGCAATCGCTCGAACATTGCTGTCGGACGCCAAGATCGTCCTGCTCGACGAACCGACCGCCGCAATCTCGGTCCGGCAGGTCGCGGAGGTCCTCGATTTGATCCGGCAACTCCGCGATCATGGCATAGGCGTGATACTGATCAGCCACCGGATGCCGGATATCTTCGCCGTCTCGGACACCATCGCGGTACTCAGGCGCGGCAGCCTCGTCGCCAGCAAGAAGGCCGCCGAAAGCTCCCCTGAAGAAGTGACCGGACTGATAACCGGCGCCATCGAACACGCGTGATGGAGGAACAATGTCGGACACACTGGAACAAGCCATCGGCCAGGCCCAGCACCGGAATGCGCTCGCTCGGATTGCCAACCTTCAGGTTTTCTGGGTGTTCATCGCCGCGGTGCTCGCGTGCCTCGCGCTGAGCTTCCTGACGGATGCTTTTGCAACGGAACGCAACCTTTTCAACGTGGCGCGAAACTTTGCCTTCGTGGCGATCATTGCCGTAGGCATGACGACAGTCATCGCGTCGGGAGGCATTGATCTGTCGGTCGGTTCCACCGTCGTGCTCTCCGCCATGGTGATTTCCGTGCTGATGGAAGCCGGCAATCCTTTCTGGCTGGCGGCGCTGGCGGCGCTTGGCGCCGCGCTGCTGGTCGGCCTGATCAATGGCGTGCTGATCGCCTATGCGGGCATGCCCGCGTTCGTCATCACGCTCGGCATGCTGTCAGCCGCGCGTTCGGCAGCCATGGTTCTATCGAACAACAAGATGATCTGGGAGTTCGGGCCGGACCATGACCTGCTGCTTTGGGTCGGCGGAGGTTCAACGCTCGGACTGCCGCATCCGCTCTATGTGCTCGTGGCGCTCGCAATCGTGATGAGTATCGTCTTCCGATGGACACGCTGGGGGCAATATGTCTTCGCCATCGGCTCGAACGAAGAGGCGGCCACGCTTACGGGGATCGCCGTCAAGCCGATCAAGGTCTCGATCTACATGTTCTCGGCCTTCACGGCAGGGGTCGCGGGTATTCTCATGGCCGGCTGGCTCGGCAGCGTAACGACCAATCTCGGGACGGCGATGGAACTCACCGTCATCGCGGCGGCGGTGATCGGGGGGGCGAATCTGAGTGGTGGAGAAGGCACGGCGCTGGGCGCGGTTGTCGGCGCGCTCCTGATCGAGGTCATCCGAAACTCGCTCATCCTGCTTGGAATCTCGACCTTCTGGCAGGGGATGTTCATAGGGACGTTCATCGTCGTCGCCGTCTCCTTTGATCGAATCCGTCATGCAAGCAGCTAGAGGATCAAGCGTCGCAGATGAATTCGGTTGACCAGCGGGAAACGAAGGGGCGATTGAAACCGACGATGATGGATGTGGCCGCCCGTGCCGGAGTATCACAGGCGACCGTTTCGTTGGTTCTCAATGGCAACGCGGGGGGCGCGCGCCTTACCGATGCCACGAAGAAGCGGGTTCGGGATGCCGCGGATGAGCTTGGCTATAAACCGCCCCATCGCACCCCAAAAAAGTCTCCAGCCAGCGACAAACTGATCGGATTCGTGGCCGACGAAGTGGCGACCGACCCTTGGACGCCGCTCATCTTCGAGGGCGCCCGCGAAAAGGCGCTGGAATACGGCGTGACGATGACGATGGCAGTCCTAAGGGGAGAGGACGATCTGGGAAACCAGTTGATTGACCAGATGACCCGGCAGCCGCGACTGGGCCTCATCTACGCGACGATGCTGACGCGGCTTGTCCAGCCGCTGAAGATTTTCTTCGATACGCCGTCGGTCCTGGTGAATTGTTATGACGCGCGCCGTCAGTTGCCGTCGATTTTGCCCGGGGAGCTTCTGGGCGGACGGGCGGCCACCGAGCATCTCATCCGCGCCGGACGAAAGCGTATCGCGTTGATCAATGGGCAGGAAGGAATCGATGCCTCCCGCGACCGGTTGCGGGGTTATCGCCAAGCGCTTTCAAGCGCCGACATCCCCTTCGATCCTATGCTGGTCTATCCTGGAAACTGGGAGCCCTCCGCCGGATATGAAGGCACGATGCGACTGATGCGCCTCGACGATCCTCCCGACGGTATCTTTTGCGCCAACGACATGATGGCAGTCGGATGCTACGATGCCCTGAAGGAAATGGGGCTGCAGATCCCCAATGATGTCGGCGTGGTCGGCTATGATGACCGCGAAATCGCCCAGTTCATGCGCCCTCCGCTCACGACACTTGTGCTTCCCCACTACAATATGGGAGCGCTGGCGGCAGAGCTTCTTCTCGATATTGCCGGAGGGCTGCAGACCGGGCACAATCAAATAAAGGTCGAATGTCTGTTGGTTCCCAGAGCCTCGGTCGATATCCGCGATGGCGCAGGCGTCTGATCGCACGCTGCGCGTTTGTCGTGTTCGTCGAGATCAAAGGAGAGGAGGGCGTGCGAACCGTCCATCCCGCCCCCGGCGTCGGGCGAAGGCGTGATGCGGAGGCGGTTCTTCACGCCGCGCTGGATGTCTGACCGGAAGACCGGCACCTGGCCGTATTTCGCCAACGGAGGCGTCGATGAAGCCCATCGCGCCAGCGCTCGAGACTCTTGCGGTCTCCGCGCTGCCGCGTACCCCCGAACCGGACCGGCCATGATCCGGAGGAAAGGTCACATCCGACGCCGGGCGGCCTGTCCACCCTCCAGAACCGTCCGCGGGCGCAAGCACGCAGCTTCTTCAGCCTGTCGCCGGCGGCATCCTGGAACCGGAACGCAAGCTGCGAACCTCACTTGAAGCACGAGGAGTGAGAGAGCTTCCGCGGGCGGTCCGGCGCCTCGGGATCATGGCCCATGGAGAGGTGGAAGATGCGCCCGCCAACCACATCCCCCATGCGCCAAGCCGGGTGGGCTTTTGCGTATCCGGCGACCGTTCTCGATACCCGCCCTGGGTGGATCTTTGGCTGGATCATGCTCTCATCGATTGCCTCCGGTTTTATCGGTTATCCGGCACTCGAAGGTCGACGCGTCTTCTGCCGCCCCGTTCTACCCGCCGGAACCTTAAGAGAGCACAAAATCGCCCATACATGTCCTGCGCGGGTGAGCGCATGAGGGCCGTTCGAGTATTTTAGTGGACGTCACGTCCACGGGACAGCCATCGTCGAACCCGACGATCGGCGTTCCCGATCATGCCGTTCCGCCAGTGTGCAGAGGGATCGCAAAACCGGGTTCGCGTGCCGATCCCGGTCTTTGTTCACATCGCATGCGATCAGATACAATTCCTGTAATCTCAGAGCCCGCGCCGCCATTGGTCCGGGCGTTCGAACATCCCGTCATGCCGGCCCTCTCCCGCCTTCCGCGGCCGCGCGCTTGGCGGCCACGGCCGCATCTGTGAGCGGCACACGAACGCCCGGCCGCATCGCATCGGGATCATAGGGCTTACGCGCAAAAACCTCGCGCACCATGGGCGCGAAAAACTCAAGCTGCAGATCGGGATATTCGGGATCAAAGCTCGATTGATCCCAGCGTTCGCAGAACGCCGCACAATCGTCGAAATAAGGACTGTCGCGGAAGCGGTCCCGCTTGTTGGGATCGGCGCCAACATGGTGGCCGTAATAGATCATCTGAAAATCGCCGTGGGACTTTACGCACCAGCTACATTGCTCGCGCACAAAAGGGCGCAGAATTGCCGCGGCGTATTCATCATGGTTATAAGGCGCATAGATATCCCCGATGTCGTGAAGCAATGTCGAGACCACCCAATCGACATCCGCGCCGTCGCGCCAGGCGCGCGTGGCGGCCTGCGTGGAATGACCGAGCCGCGTCACCCGATAGCCTGAAAGGCTTGTGTCAAGTTCGACCATGGCCCGAAGCAGCCGATCGGCCGTGCCTGCGGCATATTCCGTTTCATGCTTTGTCAAGAAGTCATATTCTTCCTTGGTGCCATTCTTCATTTGGGTGAATGCAACCTGTTTCACGAAAGCCTCCGGCGCTGGACTGTGGGATCGTTTGCGGTACGGGCCGAAACGACACTCTCTCATGCGTGTTTTGGGTTTTCCGACATGAAACGACTATCCCGCCGGCGCGGGATGGTCAAATAGGGCAGCCTGCGCAGAACGCCCGAGGCGGCCGTCCGTTCGAAGCGATGGGTATCATGCGCTCGTCCGCGGGCCGGTGATCGCCCGATCAGCTTCGATGTGGGTGTTTGTCCGTCCAAGACCGGAGGCCCGTTCCAAAACGTGCCAAGAGGCGCATGGCACGGCCGAGGGATGGCTTTCGTCAAGGGGTGGGATCGTCTCACGAGGTGTTTAGCCGGTGACGTTTCATGATTCCGAGGACCGTGTTTTTGCCGATGCCGCGCTGTCGTGCGATCCAGCGGTATGACCCGTATGGTTCGCCGACGGCATGAAGACGGCGTCGGTTGGAACCTTGATCCGCATGGCAGGCTTTCTTGCCGTCAAGCTTCTGGGTGGGTCGATAACACCAAGCTCTGCGGATGATGGCGGAAACGGCTGTTGCGCCCCACGGATCGCGAGACACGGCCGGGCGCCTCATTTCCAGGCTCAGACATGCATGCAATGGCCCGGGGCCGACACCGGGCGGGGCCATCGAAACCTGCGAAGAGTGTATTCCTCGTGACCATGTGTCATGGAAATCCGAGCGCGGACAACTGCTCTTTCAAGGCTTCTTCGAATATCGGCCCCCAATATTCCCTGTCGCGGTAGTAAGGATAAAGCTGTGGTTGACGGATTAGCGCGTTTTCGATTTCTTTTGCATCGTGCGCGTTGCCGCCGGCGTCGCTGAAATCAAGGATTGTCGCATAATCCCGAGTTATTTTTTTCTCAAGGCTTAGCAGATACGCCTGTTCCCGCGATGTCGCGGCGACCTCCCTACCATGTGAGCGTGCGAAAAGTATGAGGAAACTTCTATCTTCAACCAAGTTCATGGGGTAAAAGAACGCGACGTCGCCGTCATGGATATCGAGTTTGTTGCTCTCGGTTGAGGAAACAGCCCGAAAGATGGAATACGATGTCGAGGACAGCAGATACTGATGAACCGACGTGCAGTGATGCTGACTTAGATCTTGGCTCTTTCCGCAAGTGGCTACCGAAATCTTCATTGCCGGGTCGTTTATGCAGGCTTCCCTGTCCATATGAATGCGGGAGCAGTAAAGACCCACCTGTTTGGTGAAGGCGTCGTTGTCAGTGGTAATCTGTAGTCTTAACTTCCCCCGATGACTTAGAAGCCTGTCAAGCGTTTCGGGTTCGATCCCTCGCGCGAGCGTTTCTCTTGAGAGAGGGGGGCCGGACGCGAGAAGATCAGTTCGAACAAGATCGCTGATCTGTGTCGTGTCTGTAGACTTAGCTATCCTCCCCCTGATATGCAAATACCCGACCTCATTCGAAAACGTCAGTTTCAAGCCAGAAAGGCTCGCCTTCAGAGCTGCAGACATCGAAAGTGATTTTTTTGCGGGATCATCGACAAGATATCTAGGGTCCCTGGCCGGTCCAACCCTCCAATATATCGGTAATCGAATGGAAAGTTCGCAATCGGGACGGTCATTCTGGCGCCGGTGAAAACAATTCAGTCGCCTGAACGCGACTCGTCCAAACGACGATGCATCGTTTTTGGCCGTGACCGAAGAGGAAAGGCGATATTCAATATCTGGACTGGTGATCTCTGTATAAATTCGAGGATAGGGCAGGTATCGAAGCTCCTCAGCGGCAGGTCTGATTCTATCAGAGCGTTTCACCGGTACATACGCCTCCCCGCTGCGCTGAAAGTGCGCTCTAACAGCGGTGTTGATCACGCCTCTATCCGCCCGGGGAACGGGTGAGAAAACCTCATGATACCATAGAAGATGGCCGGCAAAGAACGCGCAGAGGGTTATGTTGAAAATGACCTGCAGCCGTTTATGTCCCCAAAGAGGTTTCGATGCCCATGTCCTCATCGTCCAGACGAATGGAATGCTGTATACTTTCGCAACCAGGCCGAAACGCTGCGCCGTTTGCCACAAAGACCGGAATAGAAACGGAAAACCGAAAAAGCCGGCAAGGAGCATCGGGATCAAAAGTTCCGGATGTGACTTGCCGAAAAGAACATATGTTCTTGTCCCGATAATGAAGCCGATCAGGGACAGAAACCACCAGAAAGGACCGTATTTTTGCATAACGTCACAAACCCAAGAGAATCAGCCAAATCAGGAGAGGCAGAATCCAGAGGAATGGCGGCAGCGGTTTGGCGTGAACCCCAGTCTTTCCTGCGAGAAATGGCGGCGCGGTCTTCTGCTCCCCATCATATTCCCGCAAAACTTTGGCCATAGCGGTCTGCAGATCGCGTGCCTGGGGAAACTTCCGTAAGAAACCGATGCCATCCGATACCCAGCCAAATCTTTCGTCAATCGCCGCGTAGAACGCCCACCGATCGGATGCCTCGAAACCACCGGAAATCATCTTTCTATTTAGGTAATTGATCAATTCCCACTGAAATTGCATGGATATATCCGGATCACTCAATGTGGTCGAGGCGAGCAGCACTTTCCAATCTCTTGCCCGAAGCGATTCTTCATTCACCAGCCTATATGCTTTCTCCATCAGGATGGCTGGATCGGATACCCCCCCTTCCTGCCAGAGCTCTGAAGGAATGTTGGGTTTCAGCGGTTCGGAGTTCTGGCGACCCGGATTGTCTTCGCCAGCGGTGCCATGCGGCTTTGCAGAGGGCTCTTGAACATCATCTTCCCAGGCTGACCAAGGCTGGGCTATGCGTGTTCTGGAGGATTCAGACCGTTTCTCATGCCGCTTCAGGACATCGACGGCGACCTGATGCGCAGAACTTGCGACATCATGCGGGTCGGCCTGACCAGTGATACGGCGCGCATGATCATATGCCTGTCTTAGCTTTTCGAACGCTTCCACATCGGTGTGAACGTCGATTTCCTTCAGCCTGACAGCATAGGCGCGGCGAACTTCACGTGAGTTATCGACCGCCCGCTCCAGCCCAAGTTCGGACCACGGCCACAACCGCTCATTGCCGGACAAATCTGGCCTCGATCTGTTCGACGATATTGGTGATTTCCCGTCTTTCCTTTTCGATATGGCGTGTATCTTGGGTATCAAGTGCCGCCTGGAACCGCCCCAGCAGGCCCATCAAGACCTTACGGTCTTCTCCCAAAAGCATCTCATGCAGATGTTTTATCGCTTCGATGAGCGAGATATTCGCCGTCTCGTCCCGGAGGTTTACCTTCAGCTTTTTCATCGCTTTCAGGCGCGCCGCTTTTTCAGCCTTGGACATGGCCGCCGCCAGATTGTCAATGACGGTCGATACTGTCTTGTCGATTGAAAGGACCCGAACATCCACTTCCAGAAGGCCGCTGACGTCGTAAGTGAAACGCACCTCGATACCTTCTTCACCCTTCGGCTTGGGCGGTACCGGCACGATAAGCTCGCCCAGAAGCACATTGTCCTGAGCGATGGCGGACTCACCTTGATAAATCTTCAAGTTTATCTGGGTTTGATTGTCATCCGCCGTAGAAAAATACTGGCGCCGACTGGCCGGAAGGATCGTGTTTCGCTCGATGATGGGCGCAAAGGCGCCACTGATTACGCTTTTGCCTTCCCGGTGGTTTGTCTCGATACCCATGGAAAATGGCGCGACATCCGTCATGACCAGATCCTTCAGGCCTTCATGCCTGTCGATCAGTCCCGCCTGAATAGCGGCCCCCAGGGCAATTGCGTGGTCCGGGTCGATCTTACGCTCGGGAAGCTTCCGGAATATCTTTGCGGCAAGGGATCGAACGGAAGCCATACGCGTCGCGCCGCCAACGAGGATAACGCGATTGATCCGTTCAGCTTTGATGCCCGCATCGTAGAGGCTTTTTTCAACAGGTCGATGCAGCTTCGCCAAAAGGGTCGAAGTGATCCTTTCGAAGGTTTCGAGGGTCAACGAAAGCTCACGGACGCTTCCATCGATTTCGAGCGTTGATGTTACCCGAGATGATCCTGCGAGTGCACGTTTCATGCGTTCGGACGCCTCGAGCAGCATTTCCTTTTCGGCGGAAATCAAGTCTGCCCATTTCACGCCTTCCTCCGCCGCGAAGTGTCTGGCCAATACCTCGGTAAAATCTTCTCCACCGAGAAACGCGTCCCCCGCGCTCGACCGTACTTCCATCACGCCATCAAACATCTCCAAAATGGAAACATCGAACGTACCCCCGCCAAGATCCAGCACCACGAATGTACTTTCTCCATCGTAGTCCAGCACACCATTTGCAAGCGCCGCCGCCGTTGGCTCGTTAATCAGACGGCTGACTTTTAGACCTGCGATTTCCGCGGCGTCTTTCGTGGCCTGCCTTTGAACCGCGTTGAAATATGCAGGAACGGAAATTACGGCATCTGTCACTTCATGCCTTAAATCGGCTTCGGCGTCGGTCTTCAGCGCCGAAAGGACCATCGCCGATAGTTCGATCGCGCTGAAGCTCTTGCGGCCCAGACGAATCTGCAAACCGCTTCCCATCATCCGCTTAAACACTGCCTTTGTCATTTCCGGGTGTCGGACAAGCCGTCGCTGCGCGGGGCGCCCCACCAATATGCTGGACTTGTCGTCCGCAATGCCGACCACGGACGGCGTCAGAAATTCCCCGAGCGAATTGGCAATTAGTCGAGGTCCACCTTCCTCGTAAACCGCAACCAGAGAGTGCGTTGTCCCCAGATCTATACCGATCGATGCCACTTTTCACAGATCTCGCCGCTTGGCCCGCCAGAACCCGGCCCGCTTAAAATTCAATTGGACATTTGCGCCCATCGGAAATGTTCAGAACCTCTTACTGAAAGCGACCCGCCCGCCGGGAACGATACTACCCATCAATTAGGCAATTCAAAGATGATTGACAAGCTCCTATATTATCATAAATATGATATTTTTGAAAATATGCCGATGCGGATATTTTCGAAAAGTCGGACGGCACCGCGATGCGCCCTGCCCTTAGTGATGGGGGCCGTATGGTTGTCCAGCCACCGCGTCCACCGATTGATCCGACGTCCAGTGACCTTCATCTTGACGACCGGTCGAATACGGCGGCAGAATTTTCCGGACAGAGCACCGAAGTTGCGTCCATCGGAATGCCACCGGGCGGGCACCTGGTTGAGCCGGCCCCATCAACGACCAGCGGCGCAAGCCCCGGCAGGCGACATCGGCGGGGTCATCCGTTCCGGGCGGACGCGAATGCCGGTGGTGGCGTCGACCCCCCCTTTATCGCAAACCCTTGCCTTTCCCCGATCAAGGATGTCATGTCGCCCCATGGCCACGCAATTTCGCCCCGCTCTCGGTGTTTTCTGGATGTTCGTTACCGGATTGCTGTTTGTGGCGGTGACGGCCATCGTCAAGCATATCGGCGATGCGGTTCCCGCCGCGCAGGCCGCTTTTCTTCGCTATGTTCTGGGCCTTGCGTTGCTGATCCCGATCATAACGGGATCGATGCTGCGCGCTGGTCTGGATCGTCGTTCCCTGCGGCTTTTTGGCCTGCGCGGTGTGGTGCACGCATTGGGTGTGATTCTGTGGTTTTTCGCCATGACCCAGATCCCGATCGCCGAGGTTACGGCGATGAATTACCTCTCGCCCGTCTATGTCACCATCGGTGCGGCGTTGTTTCTGGGCGAACGATTGGCCTTGCGTCGAATCCTGGCCGTATCGGCA
The DNA here is from genome assembly GCA_039195495.1 of Pseudomonadota bacterium. Taxonomy (GTDB): domain Bacteria; phylum Pseudomonadota; class Alphaproteobacteria; order Rhodobacterales; family Rhodobacteraceae; genus JBCCVK01. The sequence continues at coordinate 3,459 of JBCCVK010000011.1, read as the reverse complement.
GCCCTGGCCGGCACGGCGATCATCCTGCGTCCCGGCATGCGAGAGCTTACAATGGGCCATGTCGCGATGTTGGGCACGGCGGCCATGTTCGCGGCAAGCTATCTGATCGCCAAGGTCATGGCCGATCGGGTCAGTCCCATCGTGGTGGTGGGGATGCTGTCGATCACCGTCCCCGTCGGTCTGGCCCCTTTCGCCTTGGCCGTCTGGGTGACGCCGACCTGGTCGGATATCGGCTGGCTGTTTTTGGTCGCCTGTTTTGCGACCGCCGGCCATTACACAATGACATTGGCCTTTCGCGCGGCGCCCTTGACCGTGACGCAGCCGGTCACCTTCTTGCAGCTCGTTTGGTCCGTCGCCCTTGGAACCGCAATCTTCGGCGAGGCGGTGGATGTCTGGGTGATTCTGGGGGGTACGCTCATCCTCGCTTCGGTCAGCTTCATCACCTGGCGCGAGGCGGCGCTGAACCGACGCGCGGTCACGCCGGCGGTCGTCGCGACGAAGGTTTGAGCCGACGCGCGGGTGTCAGGGCTTCGCGAGACGGGTCAGAATGGAGCCATGTGTGATCTGGCCGATTATGCGCCCGTCCTCCTCGATCGCCAAGGGGGTCATGGAGCGACACAGCCGCGCCATCGACGCCGTGATCGGGGTATCGGCGGCCACCCGATCCGTCGTCGTGCCATCCCACGCTTCCATCGCATCCCGCGCGCAGAGCACGCCAAGCGGGTTCATATGGGCGACGAAGTCGGCGACATATTCGTTCGACGGGTTCGAGAAGATATCGCGCGGCGCGCCGCATTGCACAATCCGGCCCCCTTCCATGATCGCGATCCGGTCGCCCAGCTTAAAGGCTTCGTCCAGATCGTGGCTCACGAAAACGATCGTACGGTTGAGCGTGGCCTGCAATTCCAACAACTCGTCCTGCAAGCGCGCGCGGATGAGTGGGTCGAGGGCCGAGAATGGCTCATCCATCAGGAGGATCGGCGCATCGGTGGCGATGGCGCGCGCGAGACCTACGCGTTGCTGCATGCCGCCCGAAAGCTCACTCACTTTGCGGTCGGCCCAGTCGGACAAGCCCACCAGGGCGAGTTGCGCATCGACCTTGCCGGCGCGTTCGGCACGGGGCAGGCCGCCCAATTCCAGACCAAGTCCGACATTCTCGCGCACCGTGCGCCAGGGCAGCAAGCCGAATTGCTGAAAGACCATCGCAATTCGCGTCAATCGCATCCGACGCAGGACCGCGGCATCGGCATGGGTGACATCGATCATCGTCCGACCATCGCTGACATGCACGGCGCCGCGCACCACCGGATTCAACGCGTTCACCGCGCGCAGGAGCGTCGATTTGCCCGACCCCGACAGGCCCATGAGAACCAGTATCTCACCCTCCTGCACCTCCAGATGACAGTCGTGCACCCCCAATACCTGACCCGTGGCGTTTTGCACCTCAGCCCGGCTGCGGCCCTGATCCATCAAGGGCAGAGCGGCGCCCGGGTTGTCCCCGAAGACGATGCAGACATGATCGAAGACGATCGCGGTCATTTCCGGTCCATCCGTAACATCCGATCCAGAATGATCGCCAACACCACGATCACGAACCCCGCTTCGAAGCCCAAGGCCGTATTGACCTGGTTAAGCGCCCGCACCACCGGCACGCCCAGCCCGTCGGCCCCCACGAGCGCGGCGATGACGACCATGCTGAGCGACAGCATAATGGTTTGGTTAAGCCCGGTCATGATCTGCGGCAGGGCCGACGGCAATTCGACCTTCCAAAGCGTCTGGCGTGGCGTTGCTCCGAAAGCCTGCGCGGCCTCGAGAAGCGGTTTCGGGGTCGAGGAAATACCCAGATGCGTCAGCCGGATCGGGGCGGGGATCACGAAGATGGTGGTTGCGATCAGGCCGGGGACCATACCGATGCCGAAAAACACGATGGCCGGGATCAGATAGACGAAAGTCGGAAGCGTCTGCATAAGATCCAGCATGGGCCGCATATAGGCGTAAAGCTTAGGTCGGTGCGCCGCGGCCACACCGATGGGGACACCCAGTCCCATGCAAACGACGCAGGCCGACAGAACCAGCGTCAGACTCTCCGTGGTTTCTTCCCAATAGCCTTGGTTGAGAATGAACAGAAAACCCAGCGCGACGAACAGGCATATTTTCCAGCGGCGCTGCAACAACCAGGTCAGGGCGACGAAGACACCTATGACGATCGGCGGAGGCGGGGTTTGAAACGCCCACAGGATCGCCTCGATCATTGTCTCCAAACCGTCGGACAAACCGTCGAACGCCCATGCCCCATTGTCCTGCAACCACTCGACGCCCGCGCGGGCTGTCCGGCCCAAAGGAATCTTGACCTCGGTCAACCACGTCATCGCCTTGCCTCGTCGACCGTCGTTCGGTCCGTTTCACATTCATTCGACATGGGGTCTTCGACGAAAGCCCCGGATATCTCGGGTTCGGATCGGCAGCGTTCTTCACGCATCGAGCGTCTTCGCAAGTGTTCGTGCAAGATGCCGCAAAAATGCCCTGGTCCGGCGTCGGGGCGGTGCGAACCCGTGCGCAATCGTCCGGCCAGGCGCGCGACCGCCCCTCTTTCGGACAAGCATAGTTGGAACATGCGAAGATAAAAGTCCTTGACGCACTTTATCCGCGGATATCTCCCGCTCAGTCACCGTCGGGACGATCCGCACCGCTTCGGCATCCGGCATCTCGGAGAGTTCTGCAACCCAGAACCCGGCCATCGCTCCGGTTCCGCCGACCATGACGCGCCTACCCCGCCCATCGGAAAGCCGAGAGGGTGGCAAGTCACGGCATTTCAAAGACCCAGACGGGCGCGCACGGCGGTCATGCCGTCGTCGCCGGTTTTGGTCGATACGCCCTTCAGCCAGACCCGCAGGATGTCGGGATTTTGCCGCAGCCAATCCGCGGCGGCCACGCGGGGGGCGGCCCCGTCATCGAGGATCGCGCCCATGATCTCGTTTTCCATTTCAAGCGAGAAAACGAGATTTTTCAGAAAGTCACCAATATTCCGGCATGATTCCACGAAATCCACCGAGGTGTTGGTATAGACCGTCGCCCCGCCCAGATTCGGGCCGAACCAGTCGTCGCCGCCGGTCAGATACGCCATCTTGAAAGCGGCATTCATCGGATGCGGTTCCCAGCCCAGAAACACCACGGGATCGCCCCGCCGGTTCGAGCGGGCGACTTGCGCCAACATGCCCTGTTCCGAGCTTTCGATCACTTCAAAGCCGGTCAGGCCGAAGGCATCGCTCGCGATCATGTCCATGATCAGGCGATTGCCGTCATTGCCGGGTTCGATGCCGTAGATCCTGCCGTCCAGCGCGTCCTTGTGTGCGGCGATGTCGGTGAAGTCCCTGATTCCAAGCGCCGCGGCGGCTTCGTTGACCGCCAGCGTGTATTTCGCGCCTTCCAGATTCGCACGCACGACATCCACGGAGCCCG
>JBCCVK010000010.1:0-15297 GCA_039195495.1 Pseudomonadota bacterium | reverse complement strand
GTCGACGGTCGTGGGCGTTTTGGCGATCCTCATCGCGCCTGCCTCGTCCAGTAGGATCAAGTCGGTAAAGGTACCGCCCACATCCACCCCGATGGTCTTGCCGCTGGCCACGAGGGCATCCTCCTGCCTTGCTTGTATACAAGTAAAAGCGCGGGGTCTGCCGCCTAGTCAACAACAATCACGGCCGCGGCGGTCACGGGCACATCATCAACCACATAGGCCCGGTGATCGTTGGTGTTCAGGGTGACACGCACTTCATGGGTCCCTTTCGGCAGGGCGCCGATGCGCGCCTCGGGCGTATACAGGCGACCAAGCTTGATACCGCCGACATAAAGATGCCCGTGCCCCATGCCCGGGACATGGTAGAGATCCACCAGGTCCTTCGAGAACGTGAAATCCTCTGTCAGCACGCGGACGTTCCAGCCGCCTGCATCTTCTTCGATCGCCAATCCGATGGCTGGCGCGGGCTCATCGCCGCCCACGACGCAGATATCGCCCATCCCGAAAAGCCCAACCTCCGACATGGGATCTGCCGCCGGATCGGAAAGACGTACGCGCAAGCTGACCTCGCCCGCCTTTTCGAACTGAAGGGTCAAGGGCACGAGGCTGCCGTCTTTCAGCGGGGTCCCCGAAGCGATGCGGATATGCGCGGCATCCGGGGCCAGTGACGCAGTCCCCGTGGGGACCGGCGGCCCGGCCCGGTCTTTCGGGGAATAAAGCGCCACGTCCATTCCCGCCGCCCCGGACGCGGATATCAGACGGTCCGGCGCGCCGCGGTTTTCGATTTTCACGAACGCGGCAATCGTTCCATCCCCCAACGGACGGGCGACGGCATCGGTCAGCAGAATATGGCGGCTGGTCTGCGCGCCGGCCAAGACAACCCAAACGGCGACTCCCGCACCGATCAACCCCGCAAGGAGGAGCCCAGCTTTCATTTGCCCTTCCACCTGCTAAGACTGCCGTCATGAGCGTGCGGAAAACCCTGATGTCGGTCAAGTTTTTCCTCGTCTGGTCCGGGACGGCGACGGCGCATGTCGCCGAACAGGGTTTCGTATTGCTGCTTCCTACGGCGGTCTATATCCGCGCCGGAGCGGCGGCCGTCGCGCTGACGGTCCTGGCGCTTTTCTTGCTGCCGCCCCGTGTGATTCGGGTTTTCTTCGCCGCGCGACGGTTTCGGGCGCCGGATTTCCCGACGGCCAAGATGATCACCAGCCTCGGCTCTTTCGGCGTCGCGGTCTTCGTTTTCCACGTTGGCCTCACCGGGCCGCGGGATCCCTTGTCAAACGTGATGTCGCTCTGGGTCTGGACCTTGGGCTGGATCGGGCTGGTAAGTCTGTCGGGGATTTTCGGCAATCTCTGGCACTGGCTCAACCCATGGACCGGACTGTATCGGCTGATCGCGCCGGCCGATCCACCGTTGCGCCTGCCCGCCGGTCTTGGCCAATGGCCCGCCCTGGTTTCGTTGATCTGCTTTGCCGTCTTCCTGCTGGTCGATATCGCGCCCGACGATCCTGCGCGATTGGCTGTCCTCGGGGGTGTCTATTGGATCGCCGTCATGGGCGGTCTGATCCTGTTCGGCCCCGACTGGCTGGCACGGGCGGAACTGGGCCACGCGATTACCAGCGCGTATGCGCGGCTTGCAACCCTCAGACTCGGTCGGGACGGCGGCCTTGGCGGTCCGGGCTGGCAATTGGTCGAATGCCCGCCCAGCCGTGCCGCCGGCTTGTTCGCCCTGACGCTTCTCGCGATTGGCAGTTTCGACGGGTTGAACGAGACGTTCTGGTGGCTTGCCGCGATCGGGGTGAATCCATTGGAATTCCCGGGCCGATCCGCGGTCGTTCTGGAAAATCTGTCCGGCCTCGCCGCGGCGGTCCTGGCGCTGATCGCCGTTTTCGCGCTTGCGGTCCGGCTGGGGCTTCGGATGGCGGATCACGAAGGGTTTGGACGGGCCTTCAACTGGATGGCGGTCGGCGTGCTGCCAATCGCGCTGGCCTATCATATCGCGCACTATCTGACATCGTTTCTGGTCACCATCCAATATACGCTGGCGGGGACGAGCGACCCGTTCGCGACCGGCACCGATTGGCTGGGCATACAACCCTTTTACGTCACCACGGGTTTTTTCAATCGGATCGATAGCGTAAGGGTGATTTGGTCGACACAGGCGGGCGTCGTCGTACTGGGCCATGTCTGGTCCGTTCTGTTGAGCCATCGGATCGCCCTTTCCATCCAGCCGGACCCGCGAAAGGCCGCGCGCCTGACGCTGCCGCTGTCGATTCTGATGATTGGCTACACGTTTCTCGGTCTCTGGCTGCTTGCCGCACCGCGGGGTGCCTGAGATCGCCGAAGAAACGGATCGACCAGAAAATTCTGGACAAATTGCATGTATGCAAACAAGCTTTCCGTATCGCCGCACCGCCAGGAGCGCACTGCCAGCAAGGGATATCGAAATGATCAAAGGAACGAATACGGCGCGACGGACCCTTCTCAAGGGCGCGGTCGCGGGTGGCCTCGTCGCCGCATCGCCGCTTGTGTCCCGCTTTGCGCAGGCCCAGCCCTCCGCTCCGCTCCGTATCGGCTTTCAGCAGCATTCGACCGGTATCGGCGCCGCTTACGGCCGCTGGTACGGACGCACGACCGAAGCCGCCGCCGCGAAGATCAACGCCGATGGCGGAATCAACGGCCGTCCCGTCGAGATCCTGGCCGAGGATGACGGCACCGACCCGCGGCGCGGCGCGGAAGTGGTTGGGAAATTCGCCAATCGACATAACTGCGATGTTGCCTTCGGCACGTTGTTCAGCCATGTCGTGATAGGCTCCGCCCCCGCCGCCGGCGAACTGAAAATCCCATATTTCGTGGTTTCCGAGGGCCATCACGTCGCTTCGGGCATGCTAAACCGATACACTCTGCAACCCGGTATCACCGATGTGAAAAGCCAGGTGCAGGCGATGGCGCCCTTCATATCGGAAAATCTGGGCAAGAAGGTCACGATGATCTTCCCCGACTTCGCCTTCGGCCACGATCACCGTGACTTCTTCACCGAGGCGATCGAGCGTCGGAAAGGCCAGGTTCTGGCCCATATTCCGATCCCGCCGACCGAAACCTCGTTCACCAGGTACTTCCCGAAAATCCCGCGCGATACCGAGGTGATCTACCATGTCATGGTGGGTCCGGCGGTTTTGACCTTCGTGAAGGAGATGGGCGAGTTCTTCGGCCCCTCCCGTCCCGAGATCTTCGGGTTCATCGACAGTCTCGAGGCCGTTTCGCTCGACAGTGCGGGCCTGGAGTTTCTGGATGGCACCTATTTCTGGGAAGGCAACCCGCGCTATGCGCAGGCCGACCAGACCGATCATGACAAGGCTTTCCGCGCCGCCGTAGGCGTGGACGGGACCGGCGCTTCGGTCAGCGATCCGGCAGACGTGTCGACCTATGCGCATATGTTCGGCTGCTGGGAGACGCTGCATGTCATCAAGGCGGGAATGGAGGCGTCGGGCTATCGGGGGCCGGGTGATCGGGCCAGGCTGATCGAGGCGGTCGAGGCCATGACCACAATGGACGAGGGCCCGGCGCATCCGCAGGGGCCAAAGCTGTTCAACGGCAAGACCCACCAAGTGTTCGGACGTCAGTATATCAGCCGGGTTGAAGGCGGTCGTTTGGTGCGTGTCCATGCAACAAGCATCGAGGACACTTTCTATGCCGATGAGGTCGACTACACGACCTGGTCCTTTTGACCGGTCCCTCCAAGACGAAACGCCCGGGCCTGTTTCGGTCCGGCCAACGTTCAGGAACATATGGACTTCGGACCTCATCTCTTGCTGGCTACGTTCGAAGGCGCGGTCGGGGCGGCCGTTCTCGCGCTGACCGCGCTTGGGCTCTCGCTGGTCTTTGGCGTGATGCGCGTGGTCAATGTGGCCCATGGCGAATTCTTCATGCTGGGGGCGGTCGCGGCGTGGTTCGCGGCCTCGCATCTTGGTGGCCATCCGGCCATCGGCTTCGTCGCCGCGCTGATCGTCGCACCGATATTCGCCGCGCTGATCGCAATACTGGTGGACAGTCTGGTCTTGAAACGGGTCGACTACGACCCCGAAGCGACGATCGTCGCGACGATTGGTATCCTTTACATCATCCAGCAGGCCACGCTGATGACCTATGGTCCCGAGGCACGTCCGGTCGCGCCGCCCTTTAGCCATCGGATCGCGTTGCCATGGCTTGAATTCACCGAAAACGGAATTGAGTTCTACTATCCCTGGGGCCTCAGCGTCACCACTTACAAAGTGTTCGTAATCGCCGCGGCGGCGTCGATCCTGCTTGCTTTCCGGCTGTTCCTGTCGCGTTCGCGAATGGGCCTCGTCATGCAAGCCACCCGGATCGACCGGGAAACCGCGCAGGCGTTCGGCATCCCGGTTGGACGGGTCTATTCCATCGTCTTCGGGGTTGGCGCAGGGCTCGCCGCACTGGCGGCCGTTCTGATCGTGCCCATACAGCAGGCACATTATCTTATGGGGGGCGATCCGCTGTTGTTGAGCTTCATTGTCGTGATCATCGGCGGGCTGGGTTCCATCCGCGGCACGGTCATGGCGGCATTGCTGATCGGCATGTCGGACGGAATAATCTCGGTCTTCTTCAGTCCCACCCTGGCCAAGATCATCGCCACGGTGCTGGTGGCGATGGTGCTTGTCCACCGGCCGCAGGGTCTTTACGGGAAAAAACCGGCATGAGCCAGGGCCTCCGTTCCACCGTTCTGCATCTCATGCCGATCTGCGTCCTGCTGGTCCTGTGCTTTGTCCTGCCCGCCTATCATCGAGACAATTTCGCGCGGATCCTGGTGCTTGCCACTTACGCGATGGGCTACAACATGCTTTTCGGTTACACCGGGCTGCTCAGCCTCGGACATGCGCTTTTCTTCGGGGCGGGCATGTACGGGATGGGTCTTGCCGTGCTGCATGGCGGCCTGCCGGCGGCGCCCGCTTTCCTTGCCGGCGTCGCGACGGCGGCGGTCGTTTCGCTTGTCATTGCCGCCTTGGCGCTGCGGACCGTCGGGGTCGCCTTCATGATCGTAACGTTGATGTTCGCGCAGGCGGGCTATCTGCTGGTTCTTTATTTCGGCTCCTGGACACGGGGGGACGAAGGTTTTGTGATCGCGCGGGACATGCGAAATATCGGCGGCTTCGATCTTACCGATCCGGTCACGCGTTATCTTGCCGCGCTCGCACTGTTCTCGGTCGTTTTGCTGACAATCGCGCGCATGGTGCACGGCGCGTTCGGACATGTCCTTGTGGGCATCCGCGAGAACGAGGCGCGCGCGCGGATGCTCGGCTACGACGTGCGCGCGCATAAACTCGCGGCGGCGGTCGTCTCGGGTACGATCGCAGGGGCGGCGGGCGCGGCCTATGGGCTGCTCTTCGGTTATGTCGGTGCCACCTTCATCTCCGTGCAGTATTCGATCTACCCGTTGCTTTGGGTGATCCTGGGCGGGGCGGGCACCACGCTCGGACCTTTGATCGGCACGTTTTTCATGTTCTATCTGATCGACTGGTCCAGCGGCTTGACCAGTGCCTATATGCTGGTTGCGGGGATGGTGCTGGTGCTGCTGGTGTTATTCGCCCGAACCGGAATTCTTGGCGAGATCCGCAAGCGATGGGTCCCATGGCTTCCATAGTCCTGGAAACCCGTAACCTTACGCGCGTCTTTGGCGGGCTGACTGCCGTGGACCATGTGGATTTCGCCCTGCCCAAAGGGCAGATACATGCGCTGATCGGACCGAATGGCGCGGGCAAGAGCACGTTCGTCGGCATGGTTGCGGGTCGCATACCCCGTACGCGCGGCGAGGTGTGGTTCGAAGGGGAGGATGTCACCGAACTTCCGGCCCATCGGAGGATCCGGCGCGGTATGGCCTACACCTTTCAGATCACCGCGATCTTCTCGCGCCTCACGCTCTTCGACAACGTAGCGCTGGCATTGCGCACCCGCACGCCTCGGAAGGTCCTGGCGGCCCTTGACATTGTCGGCCTCGCGGATCGTGCCCGGCAGATCTCGGGCGATCTTTCCTATGGCCACCAGCGGTTGCTTGAGATCGCGATGGGCGTCGCGCAGGCGCCGCGGCTCCTGATCCTCGACGAACCGACCCAGGGCCTCGCCGAAAGCGAGGTCGAGGACTTCAACGCGCTGATCCGTCGATTGTCGGTGGACACGACGATCCTGCTTATCGAGCACAACATGCCCGTCGTCATGGCGCTTGCCGATGCAATCACCGTACTTGAAACCGGCCGTGTCCTGGCATCGGGCGCGCCGGCGCAAATTCAGGCCGATCCCCTTGTTCAGGAAGCCTATCTGGGAATCGCATGACGCTTACGCTCGATCGCATCGGCACGGGATATGGCGGCGTCCGGGTGCTCTACGGGCTCAGCCTCGAGGTACGCGCCGGTGAAGTGCTTTGCCTTCTCGGCCGCAACGGGGCGGGTAAAACCACGACGCTGAAGGCCATCATGGGACTTTTGTCGCTGAGCGAGGGGCGCATCACCCTGGACGGTGACGATATCGGTACCCTGCCGGCGCACGAGGTTCCCATACGCGGCATCGGCTACGTCCCGCAGGGCCGGCGACTTTTCGGCGAGCTAACGGTGGCTCAGAATATCGAGATCGGCCTCATGACCCGCGGGAAGGGCGCCGAGACCCGCGCGCGGGTCCTCGACATGTTCCCGCGCCTGCGCGCGCGGCTTTCCCAGCGGGCCGACACCCTTTCAGGTGGCGAGCAGCAGATGTTGGCAACAGCCCGGGCGCTTTGTCTCGAACCCTCGGTTCTTTTGCTCGATGAGCCCACCGAGGGCCTGCAACCGTCGATGATCCGGCTCATCCGCGACACGGTCGAGTTGCTGCGCGCGCGCGGTGTGGCGATCGTCCTGGTGGAGCAGCGCATCGATGCGGTGCTGCAGCTCGCCGATCGTGTGGCGTTCATTGAAAACGGCCGTGGCCGGGAAGTGGTGGAAACCGAAGTCGTGCGCAAGGATCCGGGCCTGCTTGCCAAATATGTCGGCGTCTGAGAGACGCGTCAGACCAGTTTGGCAAGCAGTATTTCGAACTGGCGCGCCTCTTGCGCGGTCAGGGGCGATAGCGTTTCGGCTCTGGCGGCGAGGGCATGTTCGCGCATCGCCTCGAACAGCGCCTGCCCCGCCTTGGTCAGTTCGACGAGGCGAAGCCGCTGGTCGTTGAGATCCGGGCGCGAGTCGACGAGTTCGCGGGCGCGCAGCCGTTCCACCACGCCTTTTATCGTTGCCGAGTCCATGGCCGTCAATCGTCCCAGCCGATTCTGCGACAGCGCCTTGTATTCGTAAAGCCGTGCGAGTGCCGCGAACTGCGTGGGGGTCAGATCGCCGATATGGCGGGCGAATATCGCGACATGGCGTTGATTGGCGCGGCGCAGGTTGAAACCGACCTGATCGGACAGGTGATAGCCTTCGGGTGATTTGACGTTCATGCAGACGTATTGACAGGCCGGGCGCCCTGCCGCAACATCCGCTTGTATGCAAACAATCTCGCAGCCATGGTGAACGCCGTATGCCGTATCTCCGCCCAAGGCATCTGGACGACGCGCTTGCGGTCCTGGAGCAGGACGGATGGCGCATAGCGGCCGGTTGCACTGACGTCCTGCCGGCGACCGCGGCAAAGACATTGCCGGGACCGACGCTGGACATCACCGGGATCGAAGGTCTTCGGGGGATCGGCCGCGGCGACGACGGCTGGATCATCGGCGCAACCACCACCTGGACCGATGTCGTTCGTGCCGATCTGCCACCCGCGTTTCGCGGTCTTCAACTGGCCGCGCGCGCGGTTGGCGCGATGCAGATTCAAAACTGCGGCACCGTGGGGGGAAACCTGTGCAACGCCTCGCCCGCGGCCGACGGGGTCCCGCCGCTTCTGACCCTCGGGGCAGAGGTCGAGTTGCGCTCGACGGGTGGTGCGCGCCGTTTGGCGCTGTCGGAGTTCATCACCGGCCCACGCCGGACCGGGCGCCATCCTACCGAACTGATGACCGCCATTCACGTGCCGGAACATGCCGCCGCGGGAGAAGGGCATTTCCTTAAACTAGGGGCGCGCGACTATCTTGTCATTTCGATAGCCATGTGCGCCGTCAGGCTGGTGGTGCGCGAGGGCACCGTGATCGAAGCGGCCTTGTCGGTTGGCGCCTGCGGGCCCGTCGCAACGCGACTGCCGAAGGTCGAGGCAGCACTGATCGGTCATGCGCCGGACCCGGCAAACATTGCGGACGCGGAGGTCTTTTCCGCGCTTAGTCCGGTTTCGGATATCCGTGCCGATGCCGCCTATCGCGCCGCTGTCGCCGCCGAAATGCTGCGCCGTGCCGTTCTGGCCGTTCCGACCGCCGAGGTATGTGCCGCGTGAATGTCCAACCGCAGCGCATGGCCGTCAGCATCGCAGGGAAGGAGCGGCGTTTGCTCTCTCCCCCCGGGCGGCGCCTGTCGGAGGTGCTTCGCGAGGAGCTGGGCCTGAAAAGCGTGAAAGTCGGCTGCGACGCCGGTGATTGCGGCGCGTGCACCGTGCTGATCGATGGCGAGCAGCGTTGCGCGTGCCTGACACCTCTGGCCCAGGCGGCGGGTCGTCGGGTGGAGACATTGGAAACAGCGGAACCCGAACTTGCCGCCCGCCTGCAGGATGCCTTGCTCGATCACGGTGCCACGCAATGCGGTATCTGTACGCCGGGGATTATGATGGCGGCGATGGGTCTGCTGCGAATCGTCCCTCATCCAACCGAAAAGGAAGTCAAGGACGCGCTGGGCGGCGTGCTTTGCCGCTGTACCGGCTACCGCAAGATCATCGCCGCCGTGGCGGCGGCGAACGGACCGCGGTCCGGGCCGGTCGAGGCGAAAGCCGGGGCCGCGGTGGGGCGGGGCATCCGTCGCCTGGACGGGCGGGCGAAGGTCGACGGTTCAGAGATTTTTGGTGCGGATTTTGTACCCGCAGGCGCGCATCTGGCGCGCGCGGTCCGCTCGCCGCATTTCCACGCCGAGTTCGCCCTTGGCGATATCGGCGACTGGCTGGCCGAAAATCCGGGTGTCGAGACCGTGCTTACCGCGCATGACATCCCGGGTGAGAATCGTTTCGGCGTCATTCCCCCGCTTGCCGATCAGCCCGCCCTGGCGGACGGGCGTGTGCGGTTTCTAGGCGAGCCCGTCGCTTTGGTCGTGGGCGATGCCCGGACGGTCGAGGCGCTCGATCTGTCCACCTTCCCCGTGACATGGAAGCCGTTGGATCACAGCCTTACCGAAGCGGATGGCGGCGCGGAAGGGGCGCCGCAGCTGCATGACGGCCGCGATAACAATACGCTTGTTCGCGGCTGCGTTCAAACGGGCGATGCCGAAGCGGCCCTGGCTGAATCGGCCTTCACGGTCTCCGGTCGGTTCGAAACCTCGTATGTCGAACACGCTTACATCGAACCCGAAGCCGGGGCGGCGTGGATGGAAGGCGATCAACTGGTTATCCAGGCATGCACCCAGGCGCCCGTGATGGATAAGGAACAAACCGCGAAGGTGTTGGGCCTGCCCACCGACAGGATGCGCATCATACCATCGGCGGCCGGCGGCGGCTTCGGTTCCAAACTGGATCTTTCCGTGCAACCGCTGCTGGGATTGGCGGTCCTGAAGACCGGGCGACCTTGCCGAATGGTCTTCACCCGAGGTGAATCCATGATGGCGACCACCAAGCGGCACCCCGGCACAATGGAGGTGACGATCGGTGCGGATGCCAACGGGCGGATCACGGGCATGGCATTTCACGGTGATTTCAATACAGGCGCGTATGCCAGCTGGGGGCCTACCGTGGCGACGCGCGTTCCCGTGCATGCGTCCGGTCCGTATGTGACACCCGCCTATCGCGCGACAAGCCGCGCGGTCCATTCAAATGGTCCGATCGCCGGCGCATTTCGTGGTTTCGGTGTACCGCAGGCGGCGATCGCACAGGAAATGCTTTATGACGAATTGGCCGCGGCGGCGGGTATGGACAGGCTTGCCTTTCGCCGGTTGAACGCATTCAGGGACGGCGACAGGACGCCCTGCGGACAGGTACTCGCATCGGTCGGGATAATCCAGTGCCTTGATGCCTTGATCGCCCATTGGAACCGCGCCAGGTCCGAAACGGACTGTTTCAACACCGGGTCCGAGGTCGTGAAACGCGGCGTGGGCGTCGCCTCCTGCTGGTACGGATGCGGCAACACCGCATTGCCAAATCCCTCTACCATCCGGATGGGTGTCACCGCCGGCGGGCGGCTCTGCCTGCACCAGGGGGCCACCGATATCGGACAAGGGTCCAACACCGTCATCGCACAGATCGCCGCCGATGCGCTTGGGATAAACGTTGCGCAGATCGAACTGATCGGCCCTGACACGAACCTTACCCCCGATTGCGGAAAAACCTCGGCTTCCCGCCAAACCTTCATAACCGGCAATGCCGCCGCGCGTGCCGGCAAGGCGCTGAGGGCTGAAATCCTGCGGCTCACGAATCTTGTCGAGGCAACCAGAATAAAGTTTGCCGAGGGCATGCTTATCGTCAGTGACGGCGTGAACGAACGTGAAATCGTGCTTGCCGATCTGGTGCCGGACGGCCACGGTTATGTTCTTTCGGCCGAAGAGACCTATGATCCGCCTACCACGGCACTCGATGAAAACGGCCATGGAACGCCGTATGCGGTCTACGGCTATGGCGCGCAAATGGCGGAGGTGGAGGTTGACCTGAAACTTGGGACCACCCGCGTCATCCGCGTGACGGCCGCTCATGACTTGGGGCGCGTCGTCAACCCGGTCCTGGCCGAAGGACAAATCGAGGGCGGCATCGCACAGGGGCTGGGGCTGGCTCTGATGGAGGAATTCGTTCCCGGCCGGACCGACAATCTGCATGACTATCTGATCCCAACCATCGGCGATATGCCTGAAGTCGTTTCCATTCTGGTCGAAAAGCCCGACCCGGAAGGACCCATGGGCGCGCGGGGGCTGGGCGAACATGTGCTGATCCCGACCGCCCCTGCGATCCTCAATGCGATCCGTCACGCATCCGGAGCGAAAATCACCAAGGTTCCCGCGCTGCCGCATCGCGTTCGCGCCGCGATACGCGAGGCCCCGTGACACGTTCCGGGAAAATCCGCTGCGATGCCTGCCCGGTCATGTGCTATATCGCGGAAGGCCGCGCCGGGGCCTGCGACCGTTACGCCAACCAGGGCGGACGCATCGTCCGCTGTGATCCGCTGACCATTCTGGACCGGCGCCTGGCGAAAGGCGATGCGGTCAAACCCTTTCTCGCCGCCGACTGGGATGGTCGCACGGCGTCGGGCGACGATGTGATCGTGTCGGCCATTGGCGCGGGCACCACCTATCCCGATTATAAGCCCGCTCCGTTCATTGTCAGCCGCGAAATCGACGGTGTGGACTGCGTCACCGTGGTCACCGAGGCGATCTTTTCGTATTGCGGGGTCAAGGTGAAGATCGACACCGACCGCCATCTGGGCGCCGAAACCGCGAAGGTGCGCAGCGAGGGCGAGGTGATCGGCCATGTGACCACCCCGGAATACGGGTCGCAGATGCTGTCGCTTGGCGGTGTCGACCACCTCACCGGCGGTTCCAAGGCCGAAGGGCGCAAGACGTGCGATGCGCTTTTGCGTTTATGCAACAAGGAAGCGGTCGAATTGACCATAGATGCTGGTGCGACCGTGGTGGTGCAGGCTGGTCAGGCTCCCGTCGTCGATGATACGCCGGAAATCCGTATGCGCGTGGGGTGTGGCTCGGCCACGATCGGTATGTTCGCCGCGCGATGGAAAGGGCTTGTCGACGAGGTGGTCGTCGTCGATGATCACATCACCGGGGTCGTCTCGGAACACCAGGCGGGCAAGGCAATCGATTGGCCTGATACCGGGATCCGCGTTCTCGGCCACCGGTCCACGCCTGGCCGCTATTTCAAGGTGGCCAGGCCGGGTCTTGGCTGGGGCGGGACGGACATTGACGATCCGGTCTCGATTCTTGGAAAATGGCAGCCCGAAAAAGGGGCGAGGCCCGGCATTCGCTTGCTGATGGTTTCAACGACCGGCGAACATTCGGCGTATTTCGTTCTGAATGACGATTTGGAGCCGGCTCCCCAGCCCATGCCCGGGGATCTGCAACCCTTGCTCGATCTGATCGCGCGCAATTGCGAACCCGCTATGTGTACGGTGCTGTTCATGGGGGGGGCGGGCGGCTCGCTGCGTTCGGGCGTGACGGAAGACCCCATCGGTCTGACCCGCTCGGTTCATGAGGAAAAGACCCGCGTTACCGTTGGCGGGGCGCCGGTCTATGTCTGGCCGGGTGGGGGGATCACGATCATGGTTGACGTTCTGGGCCTGCCGGACGGCGCGTTCGGCCATGTGCCGACGCCCGCGCTTGTGGCCCCGCTTGAATTCACCACCGCTCACGAGGAATATCTGCGGCTCGGCGGACATGGAAGCGTTATCCGCGATCTGGATGACATATTGGAGAAAGGCGGTGAATACGGCGCCAATACGCAGGTCATCGGGGTCGCGGAATGATGAACGCGCCCCAGGCGGCGCTTCTGCCCGACAGGCGGCGGCTGCATCTCAATCACGGTCCGATCGACTTGATCGTCGAGGTGTTCGGGACCGACCCGGCCGAGCCTTATATGCGGGCCGCACGGCGCTTCGAGACGGTCCTGTGCGGGCTTGTCGGTGAACTTGACGCTCTGCGCGGACGGCTCGGGGAGGTTGAGTTTGCAGATCCCATCGCCCGCCGCATGGCAGACGCGGTCCGGCCATTCGACCGTTTCGTGACGCCTATGGCGGCTGTGGCGGGCGCGGTCGCGGATGCGGTCCTGTCCGCTATGGTGGAGGGTCAAGACATTCCCAAAGCCTATGTCAACAACGGTGGCGACATCGCCTTTCATCTGGGCCCGGGACAATCGTTCAATTCTTTTGGCGTCGCCGGCGAAATCCGCATCCAAGCCGATGATACCGTGCGCGGGCTTGCAACTTCTGGCTGGCGCGGGCGCAGTCATTCCCTCGGCATCGCCGACGCCGTCACTGTCCTGGCGGACAGCGCAGCCGCGGCGGATGTCGCCGCCACTTTGATTGCCAATGCCGTCGATTTACCACGCCATCCGGCGATTGCGCGCGCGCGCGCATGCGATCTAAGCCCGGACAGCGATCTGGGCGGCAGACTGGTGACGACCGATGTCGGCCCGCTCACGCAAGCCGAGACCTGCGCGGCGCTTGCCAGGGGACAGGCCGTCGCCAAACGGTTCCGCGCACGGGGGCTGATCCAGCAAGCGATTCTTTCTCTCAACGACAGGCACATTCACGCCGCGGCAGAGGAGGCCCTGATCCATGCCTGACTTCATCCTTCGCAAGATGCAGATGGTCATCGAGGAGATCCGACATGATGGCGGCCCGGAAGCGGAAGAGCCGCGCCGCCTGGGCGCGATCCTCGCATGCGTGTCAAACCCGTTCGCGGGCCGGTATGAACCCGCTCTGCAGCCTGCAATGGAAGACCTGAAGCCGCTCGGCGCGGAAATGAGCGAAAAGCTGGTCGCCGCCCTGGGCGGCAGGGCGGGTATCGATGGTTACGGTAAGGGCGCGATCGTCGGTGAGGGCGGTGAAATCGAGCACGGCGCGCTGTGGCACGTCCCGGGCGGATATGCCATGCGGGCACTTCTTGGCCAATCGAACGCGATCGTGCCATCCTGCATGAAGCGTGGCGGGGTGGGGACGCGGCTCGACATTCCTCTGGGCCACATCAACGCCGCCTATGTCCGCAGTCATTTCGATGGAATCGAGGTGGGATTGACCGACGCTCCACGGGCTGACGAGATCGTCTTCGCCCTTGCCATGTCCTGTGGCGGTCGCGTGCACAGCAGAATGGGCGGGCTGGAAGTCTGGCAGGTAAAGGGGGAGGACGGGCTGCGCTAGGCCCGGAGCGCGCGGATCATCGGAGCCGGGACCGGCCCGCCGCCGGCGCCGCGTGCGCTCGACCGTTTCCGGGTTCGATGGTTGTGACAAGCGCAACCCTTTCGACGTCCGGGCGGACCGTATCCGTGAAAGGCGTTCGCCGAAGAAAGGAAATTCGATTTCAAGACCGTCTGCCTCTTGAAGTCGTGAGCGATCCTCACCTTATCTATCCCGGAACGCCCAAACGGGGTTTCGACACAAACGATGGGTCTGGCTTCATTGAGCAGGCCACCGGCAGTTCGCCGCGCATGGGAACTGGATGGGGTCGTCTTGAAATTCGACTGGCTGCGCGTTCGTGCCGCCAGACCATGGTTTGCTTGTCTCCCCGCGGGTGTTCCCGTGGACACGTTCGGCCAAACGGCCCCGTGTCCGCGACGTGCCACCTAAGATGAGGAGACATCGCATGCTTTATTCAGCCCCCATGTACCTCCGCCGGGATCCGTTCGCGCTGATGCGGCGGATGATGCAAGGGCATGATCGCGCTTTCGTGACCCGTGGCGCGGCGCCGGCCTTTCCCGCCCTCAATGTCTGGCAAAACGCCGAAACGGCGGCGGTTACGGCCGAATTGCCGGGGGTCGAGCCGTCGGACATAGAGATGACCGTCAAGGACAATGTCATCACGTTGTCGGGCGAGCGCAAGGCGCCCGAAGTTGCTCAAGGAACCACCTGGCATCGCCGTGAACGCGGTTATGGCAAGTTCACCCGCACCATTCATCTGCCTTTCGAAGCCGATACCGACAAGGTCGAGGCGCGTTTCAGAAACGGTGTGTTGCAGATCGTCGTCGGCCGTGCCGAGAAGGACAAGCCGCGTCAGATCAAGATCGAAGCCGCTTGAAAGGAGGATCACGAGGATGAACGCCGAAATCACGACACCCGCCGACAGGACAGCTGTAGAGGCGCCCGAAACCACCCATGGCGGCCGCATCTACCGCCCGCTCACGGATATCGTCGAGACCGGAACGGGCGTGTCATTGATGCTGGAGATGCCAGGGGTTGCACCCGATGACGTCGATATCTCGCTCGAGCGCCGCGTGCTGACGATCCGCGGTCGGACCAACAGGCCCGACCCCGAGAATCTTCAGCTTGTCCATGCAGAATATGGCGAGGGCGATTACGAGCGCGTCTTCACCATGTCGGAGGATTTCGACCCCGAGAAGATCGAAGCCGGTATGCGCAACGGCGTGCTGACCGTGACGTTGCCGCGCGCCGCCGCCACTCTGCCCAAGAAGATCGTGGTGAAGACCGTCTAGCCGGCACCGGCCCAACAAAAGCAAAGGAGTGACATGATGCAGATCAAGGACCTGATC
>JBCCVK010000009.1:0-15539 GCA_039195495.1 Pseudomonadota bacterium | reverse complement strand
TGGCCTCGGCCTCGCCGTTGAAGATCACCCAGCGACGTTTGCCGTCGCGGGTCTCGTAATAGATGTTGCCTTGCGCGTCTTCGCCAACCTTCACGCCCTTGCGCGCCGTGAATAGCTGGGTGCCGAGGGTCTGACCATTCCACCACGTCACCGCTTGGTTGAGAACGTTGAAAACACCCATGTCGTTTCTCTCCGATCCGTTATCCTGCTATGCCGCATGGTTGCGCCGAGGTCCAGGGCCAAAGCCCCCGCAATGCCGTATACGAAGACCCCGGCGCGTTCATGATTTTATCGCCCACCCGGATGGACAATCCATATCATACGTGCTGGGAAAGCACGCATGAAGCCGCCCCGACCCACGTTGCGCAATTGGATATCGATCACCGCTCTCGGGTTGATCTGGGGCGGCACGTTCATGGTGGTTGTCCTGGCTTTACGGGGATACGGGCCGGTCACGGTCGCGGCGGCCCGCACGACCCTTGGGACCCTCGCGCTTCTGGGGATGGTTCTGATCTGGCGCAAATCCTGGCCGACATGGTCCCCGACTTTGTGGTTTTACATCGTCTGCACCGGTATTCTGTCCTCGGCGTTGCCTTTTTTTCTGCTGAGTTGGGGACAGCAATTCGTGCCTTCGGCCTTCGCCGGGCTGTCAATGGCGACTTTGCCGCTTTTCGTTCTGCCTTTGGCGCATGTCTTCCTGCCGGATGAGCGGTTGATGTGGCACAGAACGCTCGGCTTCGGATTGGGCTTCGTCGGGGCGCTCGTGCTTTTGGCGCCGGATCTTTCCGGTGGGGCGTCGGGGGATCAGACGCTGGCCCGGCTGGCCTGCCTCGCCGCGGCCCTTTGTTATGCCTGCGCTTCTATTCTGACCCGCAAATGTCCCCCGATCGATTCCACGGTTCTGTCCATGCTCACGTTGGCGGTGGGCACCGCGGTGTTGCTTCCCGCCATGATACTGACCGAGGGTATTCCCGCTGTCGCCCCGATGACGCCGACCTTGTCCGTTTTGCTTCTCGGGCTGGTGCCCACGGGATTCGCGGCGCTTTTGCGCACGCACACGATCCGAACCGCAGGCCCCGGTTTCATGACGCTCACGAACTATCAGGTGCCGCTCTGGTCGATGGTCTTCGGTGTCCTGATCCTCGGAGAGACGCTGCCAGGTCGTTTTTTCATCGCACTCGGACTGATTCTGACGGGGCTTTTGATCAGTCAATGGCGCGCCTTCGGCAGCCCGTCATGATGGCGCCGTGCCGGATGGTCAGACGGCCGCTTCGACCGCGGCGACGATGCCGTGCACGACGTCGCTCAGCAGCGTTTCGTCTTCGCATTCGGCCATGACCCGAATCAGGGGTTCGGTTCCCGACTTGCGGATCAGAAGCCGCCCATGCCCGTTCAGCCGTTCCCGGGCGCCGGCGATGGCCGCCTTGACCCCATCGACACCGAGCGGCTCCTGTCCCTTGCGGTACCGAACGTTCTTCAAAAGCTGCGGACAGCGCTGGAACCGCTTGGACAGGGCGCTGGCGGGCTGCCCCGTGCGCACCATCTCGGCCAGGAACTGCAACCCGGCCATCAGACCGTCGCCGGTGGTCGAGTGGTCGATCATCACGATGTGGCCCGACTGTTCCCCGCCCAGGTTGAAGCCGTTCTTCCGCATGGCGTCGACGACATACCGGTCGCCCACATTCGTGCGGTGCAAGGTGATGTTCCGCGCCGCCAGATATCGTTCGAGACCGAGATTGGACATCACCGTCGCGACCAGCGTCCGCCGCGCCAGCCGGTCTTCTTCGGCCCAGCGCGCGGCCAGAAGCGCCATGATCTGATCGCCGTCCGCGGGCAGTCCATGCCCGTCCAGTATCGTCACCCGATCCGCGTCGCCGTCAAGGCAAATGCCGACATGCGCGCCATGGCTGACCACCGTCTCCGCGGCGGTTCGCGTATCGGTCGACCCGCATCCCCGGTTGATGTTGAAACCGTCGGGGGTGACCCCGACGGGGATCACCTCGGCCCCCAGTTCCCAAAGCACCTGCGGCGCGGCTTTGTACGCGGCCCCGTTGGCGCAATCGATCACCACCCTCAAACCGTCGAGACGCAACCCGGACGGGAAGGTCGACTTGGCGCGCTCGACATAACGATAAAGACCGTCATCTATGCGTTTGGCCCGCCCTATTTCCGTCGCGCGCGCCGGTGGGATCTCAGCCTGCAGCATGGTTTCGATCTCGGTCTCGACCTCGTCCGACAGTTTGAATCCATCGGGTCCGAAAAACTTGATGCCGTTATCCTGATGCGGATTGTGGCTGGCCGAAATCATTACCCCCAGATCGGCGCGCATCGATCGCGTGAACAGGCCCACGGCCGGGGTCGGCACCGGTCCCAGCAGCAGCACGTTCATGCCGGTCGACGTCAATCCCGCGGTCAGGGCGTTCTCGAACATATATCCGGACAGGCGCGTGTCCTTCCCGATCACCACCCGGCGGGCGGCCGATCCGTCCCGGTGGAAATACCGGCCCGCCGCCGCGCCGATCTTCAGCGCCATGTCGGCGGTCATAGGAAATTGGTTGGCGGTGCCGCGTATACCGTCCGTACCGAAAAAACTGCGCGCCATGCCGCCCCTTTCGCCTGCTGATGCCGATTATCCGCGCAGGGCTTCCCACAACCGCAGCGCCTGTTTATGGGGGGCTATATCATGGACGCGATGCAGTTGAACACCCTGCGCCGCCGCATGTAACGAGATTGAAACACTCCCCGGCATTCTTTCGCCAACGGTGCGGGTGCCGCCGATCTTCCCGATGAAACTCTTCCGCGACGCGCCGAGCAAAAGCGGGCAGCCCAACCCATGAAACAGGCTGACACGTTTGAGAAGTTCCAGGTTATGTACATGCGTCTTGCCGAATCCGATGCCCGGATCCACCAGAATGGCGTTCCGAGACACGCCTGCCGCTTCGGCCGCCTTGATCCGGTCGGTCAGAAAATCGAAGACATCCAGAACGACATGATCATATGTCGGGTTTCGCTGCATCGTTTTGGGATCGCCTTGCGCATGCATCAGACAGACCGGCGTGCCGGTCTCGGCCGCCAGCCGACCAAGCCATGGATCGAAGGTCATGGCGGCCACGTCGTTGATCAGCGCCGCGCCGGCCGACACGGCCGCTCTGGCGACGGCGGACTTTCGGGTATCGATCGACACGGGCGGTAAATCCCCTGCCTTCCCGATGGCCTCGATCACCGGACGCACGCGAGAGATTTCCCTCCTCACGTCTATCGTTTCGGCGCCGGGTCGTGTGCTTTCGCCGCCGATATCCAATATGTCGGCGCCCTCGGCCGTCAATTGCCGGGCGTGTCGCATGGCGTCTTCAGGATCGAGAAAACAGCCGCCATCGGAAAAACTATCGGGGGTCGCGTTCAGGATACCCATCAGGCGGGGGGCGTTCCAGGACAGACCAGCCAGGGGCGTTCTGGGCGAGGTGAGATCATCCAGCACCTGCGTTGGCACATCCGCTGCCGGGAGCCGCTCGGGCGGGGTGTGGCGGCGCATGACCTCGACCATGTTGAACCAGCACCACCCTCCGGCAAGGGGCAGCGCATCTCGCGGCACTGTCGGATCGGTCTGGGAGATCGGTCGGAAATAATCGGTCATGCGAAACGCCGCATAAGGATGTTTCCCGGCCTCTTGCAACCGCCATGTGCCGTGGTCAGCCGATTTCCGCCAACGTCACCATGCTGACGGTCAAGTCGGGTACGGGCGCTTCCGGTTTTGCGTCGACCAGAATCAATTCGTCCGCATGCATATGATGCGCCAGCCAGGTGGCCAGGGTCACTCCTTCTCCAACCGGACCCGAAGGCGGGTCGACCGCGTCGAGCACGATCTTCGAAGGCGCCCAGACGATCATCTGACCGTTCTTCAACGCCCATTCGATCTCGGTTCGGGTGTCGACCACGACACAGCGCGGGTCGCGGCCCGCGAGGACCCAGGCATTCTGCTCGATCGCCAGCAGATCGATGCGCCGCTGTACCGGGACGGCCACGCTCCGCGGCCGAGGTGTATTCGCGGGGCCGACACAAAGAACGACCGGGCGATCGCGCCTCTCGAGGGTATCCAGCCAGGTGCCGAGACCATCCGACGAAACCGCAATCTGCGATAGATAACACACGACTGGCCTCAGGACGTCCGCTTCGACGGGGCGAAGCGGCGCGCCCGTGCGCACGATCTCGACCCCCAACGCGCCGGGAAGTCGATCCAGCTTCTCGATCCTTACGAAAACCCGCACGGCCCTTGGATCGATCAGAATGCGCTCGGCGATTCGTTCCGCCAGCGTCTCCAGAAGATTGAGCCGTTCTTGCGACAATTCCGTTCCGATCGCATCGGTGATCAGATCATAGCTGAGGATGCGGTCGACATCATCCTTCGGGGAGGATGCGGTGGAACGAATCTCGACCACGATGTTGAAGCGCACTCTTTGTGTGGTGCCCCGTTCTGCCTGGAAGGCGCCGACCTCTACGTCGACGATGTAATCCCGCAGGGCGATCCGGTCCAATGGCGTCGAAGCGTCCTCGGACGAGGAGCGCCCGGCGAGATCGGCAAACGCCAGGTGAATATCGTTCGTCATGCGGCGGCCCTTCGGTGACTGACGGTTGCCTGAAGATACGGAGAGTCTTGGGGTGAAGACCATGCCTCAACCGGCACGAATCAGTCGGTTGCGACCGATTAGTTTCGAGCGACGCGCGTCTCGCGGCGATAAAACAGATGATAGCCGATCCTTACCGTCCGGTCGAATACACGCGCCCACTTGGGATGCACCGACGCGGTGTGATAGTAGGTCGCGCCGGATGTCAAGGAACGCGCGGCGCCGTCAAGCATCAAGCGGGCCACTTTCCCGACCTGGCGATATGCCCGATGCTCGCGGATCACTTCCGGATAACCGTCGCAGGTGTAAGTGAACTGGCAGGCGAATTTACGGCCCGTGCCCTGGTTCACCACTTTGCAGACCGTATCGGGGAAAAGCGGCGAATCCACCCGGTTCAGAATCACCTCGGCCACCGCGAATTGACCCTTGACGCTTTCGCCCCGTGCCTCGAAGTAAAGCGCTTCGGACAAGCATTCCCAGTCCCGACCTCCGCCTGCCGTGGGCTGCGAGGCGAGGAAGGCGCGCGTGTATTCGATATGCGGCGCCAGCACCACTTGGCGGCGAAGCGCTCCGGTCCGGTCGATGAAAGGGGAAACGATCCGTTTGATGCGTGAGGGGGTAATACGCCGAAGCGATTTCCTTTCGTCGGCCAGCAAGGCGATCAGCCGCGCTTCGGTCCCGGCCGACGTGACGGGTTGGGCCACCTGCGCCCGCGCGTCACGCGCGTTTGCGCCCAATGCACCCAATATGGCAACGACCGCTACCAGCCACTTAAAATACATAACGAAAACCCGTTTGTTCTCATTGACCGCCTAGACCGTCTAGGGCCGGACGAAAAATAGTGCAGAAAGCCGATTCGGTCCAGCCAAGCCGTCCACGGCAGCCATCCCGGCCGATCCGTCCATGGGCCGCACGTTCTAGGGGACGTTCTTGGCTTCATCAGAGGATGAAGTTCGCCGAGCGCTCCGTCGGTCCGAAATGGCAAGCTGGGCCGCGGCCAGCCGCGCTTCGGGCACCCGAAACGGTGAGCAGGACACATAATTGAAGCCCGCCTTGCGGCAGAACGCTATGGAGTCCGCATTACCGCCATGCTCGCCACAAATCGACAGGATCAGATCGCTGCGGGCGGCGCGGCCCCGTTCCGCTCCCAGTATCAGCAATTCACCGACACCTTCGGTATCCATTCTTAGAAACGGATCTTCCAGATAAACACCCTGTTGCACGTAAGTGCTCATAAAGCGTCCCGCATCGTCCCGCGACAGACCGTAAACCATCTGGGTCAGGTCGTTGGTACCGAAGCTCAAAAACGCGACATGATCCGCAATCTCGCCCGCCCGCAATGCGGCACGCGGCGTTTCGACGATGACGCCAAGTTCGTAATCGAACTCGACACCGGTCTGGACGCGGACTTGTGCGGCAGCGGCGGCGATCCTGGCTTTCACCAGTTCGACCTCCCGTTTGGCGGATACCAGCGGGATCATGATTTCCGGAGCGGTCACGATGCCTTGACGCGCAGCCTGGGCCGTGGCCTCGAAGATCGCCCGCGCCTGCATGTCGTAAATCTCGGGTATAGTGATGCCCAAACGGACACCACGCATTCCCAGCATCGGATTGAATTCGGCCAGTCCCTTGACTCGTGCGGACACCTCGCTCAGCGGCAGATCCATGGCATCGGCCAACTCCCGCACGCCCGCGCGGCCTTGCGGAAGAAACTCGTGCAGCGGCGGATCCAAAAGGCGGATACACACCGGCAGTCCTTTCATCGTACGAAAGAGTTCAAGAAAATCAGCGCGTTGCATCGGCAGAAGGCGATCGAGCGCCGCTTGTCGGTCTTCGGCCGAATCGGCGAAGATCATCTCGCGCATGACCGTCAGTCGGTCATGTTCGAAAAACATGTGTTCCGTCCGGCACAGACCGATGCCCCCGGCGTTGAAACGGCTGGCCGTTTTGGCGTCGGCAGGGGTGTCGGCGTTGGCGCGGATTCCGATATCGGTGACCGCTTCCGCCCAGACCATCAGGGTAAGGAACGCCTCATCCTGCCCCGGTTCGACAAGGCGCGCAGCCCCTTCCAGCACCACGCCGGCCGTTCCGTCCAAGGTAATCACGTCCCCTTCGCGGAAGGTTTGACCGGAGCGCGTCCTCAACAGCTTTTCACGCGGCTTGATCTGCAATTCCGACGCGGCGCCGACAACACAGGGAACGCCCAGACCTCGTGCAATCACCGCGGCGTGGCTGGTGATCCCGCCTCGCTCGGTCAGCACCCCGCGGGCCGCGTTCATGCCCCGCACGTCCTCCGAACTGGTTTCGTGGCGTACCAGGATACAGTCTCCGCCCTGGGCCGCCAAAGCCTGGGCCGCCGCCGCCGAGAACACGATCCGTCCGGTGGCGCCGCCGGGGCTGGCCGCGATGCCGTGGGCGATCATCGATCGTTTATGGTCGGGGGCGACTTGCGGGTGCAGCAGCTCGCTCAACGCGCTGGGATGAATGCGCAGCAACGCCTCATCCTTTGTGATCACCGCGTCCTGCGCCAGATCAACCGCGATTCTGACCTGCGCGCGCGAGGACCGGGGAGCGCGCATCGCATCCAGGATGCACAGGGCGCCGTCCTGGAGCTTGAATTCGATCTGCATTTCCTCGCGCAGGCTGGTCCGTGTCCGCGCGCCGAGGGCGCAAAGCGCCGCAAACTGATCGGGACATCGATCTTCCAGGGACGGCCCTTGCGGATCGCGCTGCAAAAACAGCACTTCCCCGTCTTCCGAAAGAGCGGCCCTGCTTTGTCCGTTCGAGACGTAGTGACCGGTGATCCCGGGGGCGCCGGTTTGCGAATCCACGAACTGGATCATCCCGAAGCCGCATTCGCCCCGCCCCGCCCCGATCACCATGCGCTGAACCAGCAAGCCCAGACCGGCATCGGCGGGCGCACCCTTGGCCTGCCGCAGCAACCGGGCCGAAGTCCCCTCCCACGCCCGGGCCATCGATCGTAGAACGTCCGACAATTGTGTGGCGGGATCGTTGGGAAACGCCTCGTCCGTTTCGCACTCATAGGTAGCAAGTGCCGCTTGCGCGGTCGCATCATCGGCAAAGGCTTCGGCATCCAGGCGGGCCACTTCCACCGCATAGGACAGGATAAAGCGCAGGAAAAGTTCGTCGGCGGCATGCTCGCCAATGATTTCGGCCAGGGCTTCCACGCGATCCACCGTCAGCCCGATATTCAGTATCGTCCCCGGCCCGCCCCAATCGGTGACCTCCGCCGAAGGGCGGACCGAAAGCAGTGGGGCGCCATCGAAGGTCTGTAAAAGAGCGCCGCTGTCGATCCGATCTCCCGCCGCAAGGCGGCGAACGGTGTCAAACGGTAAGGCAATGGTGTCAGGTACGGGCATCTCGAGCCGAATCAGGCGTTGCAGACACTTCGCACGTGCGCCATGGCGTTGAACTTTGATATCCGCGGTTGCGGAAATTCTTGTAAATTCAGCCTCTTTCTGCACCGCAGCGACCCTTTTGCTCGCGCAACATAGCAATTTTATCGAATTGAGCAAGTAATCTCTTTTTAGACGGCTCCGCCCTCGATCCGCGTCAGGTCGGCTACGTCGAGACAAATCGCACGAATGCGATGCAGAAGGTTCAGACGATTACGGCGCAAGACTTCGCTTTCGGTATTGATTTGCACCGCTTCGAAAAAGGCGTCTATAGGGCGCCGCAGGCCGGCCATCGCCGCCATCGCGGTGGCGAAATCCTCGGATCGCAAGGCCGGCGCGATCACCGCCTCCGCCTGTTCCAAGGCGCCGAACAATGCTCTTTCCTCTTCCACGGTGGCGAATTTCGAATCCGCCCCGAAAGAATACTCGACCCCGTCTCTGGTTTCGGCCTGAGCAAGGATATTGCTTGCGCGCTTGAAGCCTTGCAGAAGATTTTCGCCTTCTTCGGTATGCAGAACCGCGCTCAAAGCCTCGGCCCGCTTGGTCACCAGGGTCAGATCATCGTTGCCCGGCATGGTGCTGCAGGCGTCGATCACATCATGGCGCATGCCCTGATCGCGCAGCAGGATCTTCAGGCGGTCGTGCAGAAACGACAGCAAATCCGCGGAAGCCGCAGCGTTTAAGCAGCTTCCGAACATATCCAGCAACCGGATACGCCCGTTATTGACCAGAATAAGCCGGATCGCGCCGAATGCGGCGCGGCGCAAGGCAAAGGGATCCTTGGACCCCGTAGGTTTTTCATCGATGGCCCAGAAGCCCATCAGCATATCCAATTTGTCGGCCAACGCGACCGCCACGGAAACGGGCGCGGTCGGCACCTCGTCGGATGGGCCCAGCGGGGCGTAATGCTCGGCGCAGGCCTCTGGCACGCCGTCGTCATGGCCTGCCGCTCTTGCGTAATAGGCCCCCATGATCCCCTGAAGTTCGGGAAATTCGTAAACCATCTCCGAGGCCAGATCGGCCTTGGCCACCCGTGCGGCCCGCGCCGCCAGATCGGCCTCGGCCTCCACGGTTGGCGCGATCTCGCGCGTCAGTTTCTCGATGCGCGCGATCCGTGCGGCCTGACTGCCCAGCTTGTTGTGAAATGTCACGTTCGACAACGCCGCCGCCATGCCCTCCAGACCGATGGATTGCACCATCCGCAGATCGTTTTCCCAGAAGAACTTTGCATCCGACAGCCGAGCCGCCAGAACCTTCCGGTTTCCGTTCAAAATGGTTTCGCCATGATCGGCCGTCTCGCGATTGGCGATGGTTACGAATTTCTCGATCCGCCCGGTCTTCGGATTGCGCACCGAAAAGAACTTCTGATGCGCTTTCATGGACGTTTGCAATACCTCTTGCGGCAAACTCAGAAATTCCTCTTCGATCCCGCCCATCAGCACGACCGGCCACTCGACCAGGCCGGCCACCTCGGAGAGCAGGGAAGCGTCTTCGACCATCTCCAGACCCTGCGCGAAAGCCTGGTTGGTGGCGTCGGCCCAGATATGCGCGGCGCGCTCCTCGGCGGATAAGATCACGCACGCCTGTTTGAGCCTGGCTTGATAATCGTCGAGGGACGTGACGGCGAAGCGCCCGGGTGCCATGAACCGATGCCCTTCGGTCATGTTCGAACTCCGAAGGCCATCGATGTCGAGCGGCACCACATCGACCCCGTTTTCGTTGATCAGAAGACATAGAATCGACCGCAGCGGGCGAATCCAGCGCAGGGATCCCCTTCCCCATCGCATCGCTTTGGGCCACGGGAAATCGCGCACGGTCTCGACGATCGCCCCGGCGGCGATCTCGGTCGCCGAACGGCCCGGTTTTTCGAGCGTGGCCACATAGACCGGCCCCTTCTTGTCGTTCCGGACCGACAATTGATCCCTGGTCAGACCTGTCGCGCGCAGGAAACCTGCGATCGCCTTCTCCGGCGCATCCACTCTCGGGCCGCGCCGTTCCTCGCGCAGCGTGGGAGAGGCTTCCGCCAGCCCGTCGACCGCCAGAGCGAGACGGCGTGGCGTCGAGAACGCCACGGCTCCGGCATAGGTCAATCCGGCCTCGGTCAGCCTGTCGGTCACAAGACGCTTGAGATCGTCAGCGGCCCTGTCCTGCATCCGCGCGGGGATCTCTTCGGAAAAAAGCTCAAGCAGCAGATCCGGCATGGTTCAGACTTTCAACATCTGCGAACCGCGGATCATCCGCCGTGGGCCAGCAGGCCGCCGGATCGCGTCAGAGCCGTGCCTTCTCAAGGCATCCTCCATCGCCGAGGGGGCCATGGAACCGTATGGTGCCAGACGGGCACGTCGATCAAAGGCGAAATCCGATATCATCGTGTCAGTTCCGATACTTTTCGTTCAATTGATGCCAGATATAGGCCCGACCGTCCGGAAAGACGGCGACAACCCGATCCACGCCATCACGAATGTTTCTCTGCCCTAGAAAGGCGATCGCCTCTCCTTCCTCCAGGGCCTTTCCGATCGCCTTCGCATCGAAGCAGTCGAACCAGCCTGGCGCGATCAGCGGTTCGGCATCGTCCTTGATCACGAAAGTCTCGGCCAACGCCGTCAAAGGCGATGGCGTGGTGAAGCATCCGCGAAAACGCAAGGGTGAACTGTCGGCGTCGATCCCCCGGAAATCGCCGGCCGGGATCGGTTCAGGCCGTCCGGTATCGGCCGACACCAATTGAATCCGTACCGTATCTGAACCATCTGACAGTTGGACCGGCTCATAGAAACCGTGAATCTGGGAATAATAAATCAGGACCGCGGCGAGGACCGCCGCCAAAAGGATCGCCGCCGCCGCTATTCTTCCAATCGTCATAAGCCGTCACGTCCCATGCGGTCACATGCTCTGCGGCCCGGTTCCCGCGCGCATCCACGCGCGTGTAAAGGGATGGACCATCGGTCGCCCGGTCCTGCACCCGCATCTTGCCGGCCCGATCCGGGGCCGGTTCCGTCGTTGCATATGGGATCCGGTCGGTGCCGCCGGGCAAACCCGCGGTTGCGTCGACGAATCCCACGGCCATTCTTGCGGTTTTCCGGATCGCGATGCGGTTTCATGGTTCTCATGCCGCTTCAGAACCGTCCCGGGCCCCCTGCCCCCCGGCTTCGGTCTCCACGAAGGCGTCGGCGCATTGCCTGGCCAGCCTGCGCACCCGGCCGATATACGCCTGCCGCTCGGTCGCCGAAATCACGCCGCGGGCATCCAGCAGATTGAATATGTGACTGGCCTTGATGCATTGGTCATAGGCCGGATGCGCCATGATGATGCGCTTGCCTGTCTTGGGGTCCCGTGCGGGCTGGGAGAGGATCCGTTCGCATGCGGCTTCGGCGTCCTGGAAGTGCCGCAGCAATGTCTCGGTGTCGGCGATGTCGAAATTCCAGCGCGAATATTCCGCCTCGACCTGACGGAACACTTCGCCATAGGTCAGCGGATGCGGCGATCGCGGATCGTTGAAGGGCATGTGCATCACATGCTCGACACCCAGGACATGCATGGCCAATCGTTCGAGCCCATAGGTCAATTCACCCGAAACCGGTTTGCAGTCATGGCCGCCGACCTGTTGAAAATAGGTGAATTGGCTGACCTCCATCCCATCGCACCAAACTTCCCAGCCAAGGCCCCATGCCCCAAGCGTGGGGCTTTCCCAATCATCCTCCACGAAACGGATGTCATGCAGGCGCATATCGACACCGATGGCGTCAAGCGATCCCAGATACAGGTCCTGCAGATCCGGGGGGCTGGGTTTCATCAGCACCTGATACTGATAATAATGCTGCAGCCGGTTGGGATTTTCGCCATAACGTCCGTCCGTCGGACGGCGCGACGGTTGGACATAGGCCACGGACCAGGCTTTCGGCCCGAGGGCGCGCAGCGTCGTCGCCGGATGGAACGTGCCGGCGCCCATCTCCATGTCATAGGGCTGCAGCACGGCGCATCCTTCGGCCGCCCAGTAGGCATGCAGCCGCAAGACCATATCTTGAAAACTGTGCGGCGCATCGGCCATGGCCACCTCCGTTTTCCGCAGACTCTCCATAGGCAACCCCGTCACGAGGGTCAATCACGCGCAACGGACGATTGACATGCGTCTGCCACTGCATTTGATAAGTCTCGCGCGCAACGCGCAAGACGATATCACCGCAGAGGGGGCATTCGGGGTGACGGCACGCTTGTTGGTAGCGGTAATCGGGATATGGCTCGCGTTCGCGCCTCGGGCCGGGGCGCAACAAGCCATCTGGATCCAGATCGAAGCGCGGCCCGATCTGCAAACCGCCTTGGATCGGGCGCGAACATATGCCGCCAGATTTTCGGACCTGAACGGCTTCGCCCTTGGCAATGGGTGGTACGGTCTGATGCTGGGCCCCTATTCCCGTGGCGAGGCCGAGGCGCGCCTGCGCCGGCTGCGCGCGACCGCCGCGATTCCCAGGGACAGTTTCATCGTCGCCGATCGCGGTCTCGGGCGGCGATTCTGGCCCATCACGGCACCAACCCCTGCGCAGCCTGCCCAACCCATTCCTTTCCCGCCTGACGCTCAAGAGGATACGACGCGCGCCGAGGCCGATGAAACGCTCGCCGAGGCACGTCGCAGCGAACGGACTCTGAGCCGAGAGGAGCGGCGCGCGCTTCAGACCGCGTTACAGTGGGAAGGTTTTTATTCCGCGGCAATCGACGGCGCTTTTGGCCCCGGCACGCGTAATGCGATGGCAGATTACCAGCTCTCGCGCGGTTACGAACCGACGGGCGTTCTGACCACGCGGCAACGGGGTGCGTTGATCGACGATTACAATACCGTCTTCGATGCCCTGGGGTTGGAGATCATCGTGGATGAGGCCGCCGGGATCGAGATTATGGCGCCGATCAGCCTGGTTGGATTCTCGAAGCATGAAGCGCCTTTCGCACGTTATGACAGCCGCACCGACCGGCAGATCCGCATGTTGCTCATCAGCCAGACGGGCGATCGCGCGACGCTGAACGGTCTTTACGACGTCATGCAAACCCTGGAGATCGTACCGCTGGAAGGCGCGCGCTCGAAGACGGCGGATAGTTTCGTCCTGACCGGCCAGGACGCGTCCCTCCATTCCTATACCTATGCGCGTTTGTCGCGCGGGCAGGTGAAGGGTTTCAGCCTGATCTATCCGCCGGAAGAGGCCAGGCTGATGACCCGGGTGGCGCAAATGATGCGCGACAGCCTTCGCTCGACCGGCGATGCCGCGCTGCGGCCTCCGCTCGGCGCGGATGTCGGCAGGTACCGCCTTGATCGGCTGGCGGGACTGGAAATCCGCCAGCCGATCCAATCCCGCTCGGGTTTCTACGTCGATGGCACCGGCATGGTGCTGACCACGACCGACGGCCTGGCGCAATGCACCCGCATCACCATAGACGAGGAATACGATGCCGAATTGCAGGTGCTGGACGCGTCGCTGGGAATCGGGCTGCTGAAACCCAGGCAAAGCCTTGCCCCGATCGCGTTTGCGACTTTTTTCGACGGCGCTCCCCGGTTGCGCTCGGACATCGCGGTATCGGGATACAGTTTCGATGGAGCTCTCGGGGCGCCGACGCTCACCTATGGCATGCTCACCGACGTTCAAGGTTTGCAGGGCGAGGAAAGCATCGAACGATTGAGCGTCAGGACGACCCCCAGCGACGCGGGCGGACCGGTTTTCGGCCCCGCAGGGGCAGTGGTCGGTATGTTGCTTCCGAAAAACGAGGGGGGCCGCGTTCTGCCGCCGGATGTCCGGTTCGCCGCCGATGCGGTTGCCTTGAAGGCGCTTCTGGCCGCGCGGGGGATCACCGTTGCGAAAGACGGCCGCGACGGTGTCATGGCCGCCGAGGATTTGACCCTTCTGGCGGCGGATGTGACGGTTCTGGTCAGTTGCTGGAACTAGGTTTCGTTTTCTTGCGCCGGTTCATTCATGCCGGCACGGTGGAGGCTTCTTGAGGGGCGCCCGGAAAATTCCCTTGTCGGTTCGCACGCCGGCCGCGGGTCGTCTGGATGCGATCAAGGGTCCATTCCCGTTCCTCCGCCCCTTAGGGCATGCGGGCCCGTGCGCGTCTGACACCCGAGCCGGAAAATCGAGGGCAGCCCTTAATACCCGGCCGTTCGGTCCACGACATGTAGGAAGGGCAGGCCGTTTTCCCCGCGGCGAATGTTTTCGGCGATAACGCGGGCGGCGCTGTCAGGGCGCGTCTCGGCGGCGATGTGGGGCGTGACGGTAACCCGTGGATGACACCAGAAAGGATGATCCGCAGGCAAGGGCTCGGTCCGGAAAACGTCCAATGTCGCATGCAAAATCCGACCGCTGTTCAGAGCTTCGAGCAATGCTTCATCCACGATCAGATCGCCGCGCCCCGGATTGATGACAATGGCCCCCTCGGGCAGCAGCGCGAAGCGATTTGCATCCATCAAGTTCGACGTGCGGGCGGTCAGAGGGAGCAGCAGAACGAGAATCTCGGCGCTGGAAAGGGCCTTCTTCAATCCGCCCTCACCACTCAGGCAAACGATGCTGCTCGCGAGGGCTTTGGGGCTGCGCCTCCAGCCGGTAACGCGGAAATTCATCCGCGCCAATGTCTCCGCACAGGCGGCCCCCAAGGCGCCCAGACCCAGGATCGTCACATTCCGGTCCCGGGCCAGCGGTGGGGTCTTCCGGTTCCAGGCACGTTCGGGATTGACGATATGCGCGTCCATCCCAAGATGATGACGCAACACATGTCCCGTCACCCACTCCACCATACCCTCTCTGAGACCGGGATCGACCATCCGGCACAGGGGTTGGACAAGGGTCGGGTTGCCGACCACGTCCTCGACCCCCGCCCAAAGACTGAGCACCGCCTTGGCCCGCGTAAAGGCGGTGAAATCCGTTACCGGGCCGTTCGGCGCATGAATCAGATAATCCACCGATCTCGGATCGGAAGGGTCGTCCGACAGCGACGCATCGAGACCGGCTTTGGCGAAAGCCCGTGTCAGGGCGGGACGATAAATGTTCCAGAGCGAGGCGCGCGCGGCGAAAAACACGTTGACTGTCATCGGGAACTCATCTCGGGCGATGGATATGGGCGCTTTGAATGAACCCGAACGCCACCAGAAGCACAAGCATCGCCGACCCGCCATAGGACACCAATGGCAACGGCACCCCGACCACCGGGGCGAGGCCCATGACCATGGACATATTGACGGCAAAGTAGAAGAAAAACGTTGTTCCGACGCCAAGGGTGACGAGCGACCCGTATCGGTCCCGGTTGGACAGGGCAGAGGCGAAGCAGAAGAGTAGGATCAGTCCATAAAGGGTTAAAAGGACGATGCCGCCGACGAACCCGAAATCTTCGCCGAGCGTGGTAAAAATGAAATCCGTGTGTTTTTCCGGCAGGAAGTTCAGCCGTTGCTGGGTGCCTTGCATGAAGCCGCGCCCCGTCAGGCCGCCGGAGCCAAGGGCGATTTTGGATTGGGTGATATGATAGCCTGATC